>SKHV01000404.1 GCA_007116765.1 Prolixibacteraceae bacterium
TAAAAGAAAAATGAATAAAAATAATTTCTGTGTAATAATGGCGGGCGGAATTGGAAGCCGCTTTTGGCCACTCAGTAAAACATCGCACCCTAAACAATTTCTTGATATACTTGGTACAGGAGAAACGCTAATCCAACAAACATATAACAGACTTAAAAAGATTTGTCCGGCAGAAAACTTTCTAATTGTTACCAACTCTATTTATAAAGAAATGGTTTTAGAACAACTCCCCGAATTAAGCGAAGAACAGGTTTTGGGCGAACCTATGCGCCGCAACACTGCCCCATGCATTGCTTATGCCACTTACAAAATAAAAAATAAAAACCCAGAAGCGAATATTATTGTTGCCCCTTCAGATCACATAATTACGAAAGAAGACAAGTTTATTGAAGAACTGCAAAACGGAATTGATTTTGTATCTCAAACCGATTCCCTGCTCACTTTGGGCATAAAACCCAGCCGCCCCGAAACCGGTTACGGCTATATACAGGTTAACGGAATCATACCTTTTAAAAAAGTTGACAACCTTCATAAAGTAAAAACATTTACAGAAAAACCCGATGCTAAAATGGCACAAGTATTTATCGATAGCGGTGAGTTTTTCTGGAATTCCGGAATCTTTATTTGGTCATTAAAATCAATAATTAAAGCTTTCGAAAACCATTTAAGTGAAGTGAATGACTTATTCATTAAAGGCGAAAAATATTATTACACGCGTGAAGAAAAAGCATTCTTGAATAAAACATATTCCGAATGCCCCAATATTTCAATTGACTATGGAATAATGGAAAAAGCTGATAATGTGCATGTTCTGTGTACCGATTTTGGATGGAGCGACCTCGGAACATGGGGTTCGTTATGGGAAAACTCCAATAAGGACGAAAACATGAATGCCGTGAATGGTGAGAATGTGAAGCTTTACAATTCAGAAAATTGCATTGTAAATGTAGGTAAAGAAAAGCTGGTTATTTTACATGGAATTGAAAACCTGATAATTGCAGAAGCAGAAAATACCATACTAATTTGCAAAAAAGACGAAGAACAGCAAATACGTCAAATTGTTAACGATATTCGCATTTCTAAAGGCGATAAATACGTATAATAAATCATGACTAAAGTCATTTATCATAGAGTTTTACATATCTTTTTAAACATACTCTTTACCTAATTGTTAACTCGTATTAAATACAGTGAACATATTACAATACTAGCGAGTAAACAGATTATTTTTGTGTGGCAAATTTAAAATCATATTTGCCTAATAAGTTTAATATTTAAAACCCAAAAGTATTATGAAAGTTACAGTTGTAGGTGCCGGAAATGTTGGTGCAACATGTGCACAGGTTATTGCCGAAAAAGGAATTGTGAAAGAAGTTGTTTTACTCGACATTAAAGAAGGTTTAGCCGAAGGAAAATCGCTTGATTTGTGGCAAACTGCTCCGGTAAATTATTATGACACACGCATAGTGGGTTCAACAAACGATTATGAAAAAACAGCAGATTCAGAAGTGGTTGTAATCACTTCGGGTGTACCACGTAAACCCGGAATGAGCCGCGACGATTTAATCTCGATAAATGCAGGTATTGTTAAATCAGTTACTGAAAATGTGGTAAAATATTCACCCGATGCAAAAATAATTATTGTATCGAACCCATTAGACGTAATGACTTACTGCTCGTACCTTGCAGCTAAGAAACATAAAAACCAAGTATTTGGCATGGCCGGTATTCTCGATACAGCCCGTTACCGTGCTTTCCTAGCCGAAGCGCTTGACGTAAACCCAAAAGACATTCAAGCATTGCTTATGGGCGGACACGGCGACACAATGGTGCCACTACCCCGCTACACTACTGTTTCGGGAATTCCGGTAACCGAATTAATTGATAAAGATAAGCTTGATGCCATTATCGAACGCACCAAAGTAGGTGGCGGCGAATTGGTGAAATTAATCGGAACATCGGCTTGGTATGCTCCGGGTGCTGCTGCAGCCCAAATGGTTGAAGCGATTGTACTTGACCAAAAACGTATTTTCCCATGTTGTGCATTACTCGAAGGAGAATACGGCCTGAACGATATTTACATTGGTGTACCAGTGAAATTAGGCAAAAACGGTATTGAAGAAATTATTGAAGTAAAACTTAACGACGAAGAAAAAGCATTGCTTAACGATTCAGCGAAATCGGTTAAAGAAGTAATGGTTGCACTCGACGACATGAAACTTTTTGAATAAATAACAATAATTCTACATTAAAGAATGGCTGTTGCTGAAAAGCGACAGCCATTCTTTTGTGCTTCATTTCTGTTTATGCGGCCTTAAGCTTCGCTTAGCATCCATAAAAACACAAAACCTCCCTGCCAAAAGCAGAAAGGTTTATTTTTTGGTCGGGGTGACAGGATTTATCTAACGATGAATGCAATGGGGGGAGGCGAATCAAATAATAAACCTGTTCGCTACGCTCACTTCGATTTTGTGTTTTTATTGCGGCTTTAAGCTTCGCTTAGCATCCATAAAAACACAAAACCTCCCTGCCAAAAGCAGAAAGGTTTATTTTTTGGTCGGGGTGACAGGATTTGAACCTGCGACCCCGTCGTCCCGAACGACGTACGCTACCGGACTGCGCTACACCCCGAGCAATGATATTTGGAAATTTTGATGCAAATATAATGGTTTGAATACAATTTCCTTTCTTTATTATCGGCAAATGTGTTATTTTGTGTGATCATACTAAAAACAAAATTATGCAAAATGTTGTGAATCGTTTCCTTCAATATGTCAAAACCGATACTACCTCAGATCCTAAAAGCGGGCTGAGCCCCAGCACTCCCTCTCAGCTTGCCTTTGCCAAAAAACTGGCCGAAGAGTTGAAGCAGATTGGCCTGACGAATGTAAGTGTCGATGATAAAGCTTACGTGATGGCTACTTTACCCTCAAATATCGAAAAAAAAGTTCCCGTGGTGGGGTTTATTGCTCACATGGATACCAGCCCCGATTCGTCAGGGAAGAACATCAACCCTCAGATTGTTAAAAACTACGATGGGAACGCGATTATTCTGGACAAAGAAAAAAACATTGTGCTCGACCCGAAGGTATTTCCCGAATTGCTCAAATACAAAGGGCAAACACTCATCACTACCGATGGCAACACACTGCTTGGTGCCGACGATAAGGCCGGTTTAGCTGAAATTGTTACCGCTATGGAATTTTTGGTGCAGCACCCCGAAAAACCCCACGGCGAAATAAAAATTGGCTTCACTCCCGATGAAGAAATTGGTCAGGGAGCCGATCATTTCGATGTGGAAAAATTTGGTGCCGATTTTGCCTACACGCTCGATGGGGGTGAAATTGGCGAACTCGAATACGAAAACTTCAATGCAGCTTCGGCCAAAGTGAAAATAAACGGACGCATTGTGCACCCCGGATATGCAAAAAACAAAATGAAGAATTCGATGCTTATTGCTCAGCAGTTCCTCAATATGTTGCCCGCAAACGAAGTGCCCCAGCACACCGAAGGTTTCGAAGGCTTTTATCACCTCTTGGAAATGAACGGTAAGGTGGAAGAATGCAACATGGATTTCATTATACGTGACCACAACCGCGACATTTTTGAAAAACGCAAAGAGTTGTTCCGTGCAATTACCAATCATTTGAATTTACAACATGGCGAAGGAACCATTGAACTCGACATGAACGACCAGTACTACAACATGCTCGAAAAAATTGAACCGGTAAAATACGTGGTCGATATTGCAGAACAGGCCATGCTCGATTGTGGCGTAAAACCAATAATCAAAGCCATACGCGGCGGAACCGACGGGGCAAGGCTTTCGTACATGGGACTACCATGCCCCAACGTGTTCGCGGGCGGGCATAATTTCCACGGCAAATACGAGTTTGTACCTGTAGAATCGATGGAAAAAGCAGTGGAAGTGATTTTGAAAATAGTAGAGAAAGTTAAGGAAATTGAAAGTAACGATTAACTCTTTTTATCTCGTTATTTGTTTCTTGAAAATACTTATCTTTGAAATATGATTACCAAAGCTGAAATATTATCAACTCTAAAGGAGCTTAAGCCGGTTTTGCATAGAGATTTTTCTGTAAAGGAAATAGGTGTGTTTGGTTCTTTCTCAGATGGTTCTCAAACAGAGTTTAGTGATATAGATATTTTAGTAGAATTAGAAAAGCCTATTGGATGGAGTTTTTTTACACTGGAATTATATCTTCAAAAAATATTCAATAAAAAAATTGATTTGGTAACGAAGAATTCATTAAAAAGTCAAATCAGTAAAAAAATACTAAATCAGGTTAACTATGTATAATGAAAGTCGGTAGAACTTATAAAATGTATCTTGACGACATGTATCTTTCCATGGAAAGAATAGCTGAGTATATCGATAGTTTAACTTTCATTCAATTTAAACAAGACTACAAAACAGTAGATGCTGTAATTCGAAATTTTGAAATTATTGGAGAAGCATCAAAGAATCTGCCTGACAATTTTAAAGAAAAGTATTCCGAAGTGCCATGGAGTGAAATGTATTTACTAAGAAACAAAGTCTCCCATGAGTATTTTGGAGTTGATTATGAGATAATTTGGGATATTGCAATTAATTATTTGCCTGAGAACAAAAGCCAAATTCAAGAAATACTGAATAAATTAAACCCAAGTAGTGATTTTATGGAATAAAAATCAGGGCAAATCAAGCTAAACCATGTACCGCAAATTCAAAAGCTATATAGAAAACGAAATCCTTTTTGAGAAAAGCCATAAGCTACTCATAGGGGTAAGTGGCGGTGCCGATTCGGTAGTGCTAGCCTCGCTTGTGAACAGGCTCGAAAACCCTTTTGCCCTTGCACATTGCAACTTTAATTTGCGCGGAGCCGACTCCGATGCCGACGAAGCATTTGTGCGCGACATGGCACGGCAACTTGGAGTGAAGTGTTTTGTGACATCGTTCCCCACAAAAGAATATGCTGCAGAAAAGGGTATTTCAATCGAAATGGCTGCCCGCGAGTTACGTTACGCTTGGTTTGAACAAATCCGTGCACAAAAAGGATTCGACTACATTTTAGTAGGTCATCACCTCGACGATGTGCTTGAAACGTTCATGCTCAACCTAAGTCGTGGAACCGGAATAAGGGGGCTTTCGGGCATAAGCAACAAAGCCGGAAGAATTGTGCGGCCCCTGCTTTTTGCTCGCCGCATCGAGGTTGAAAAATATGCCTTCGAAAATGAACTCGACTATCGTTTCGACAAGAGCAACGACGACACCGGCATCAAGCGCAACAAAGTGCGCCACGAGCTGATTCCGCTGTTCGAAAAACTAAACCCCTCGTTCCGGAAAAGCCTGCAAAAAACCATCGATAACCTGAATGAAACCGAAACCGTTTATGTGCAGAAAGTTGATGAAATTCGCAACAAGGTTGTCAGTTCAGATAATAACTGGGTGAAAATCGATGTGGAAGAACTCAGGAAGCACCAGCCTGTTAAAACCTACCTCTATGAAATACTTTCGGTTTATGGTTTTAACCCCGATGTAGCGGCCGAAATTCACGAGGCCATTGATGCGCAGCCAGGGCTGAAATTCTATTCGCCCAATTACCGGCTCGTAAGCGGCAGGAATGAACTTATTATTACAGCCATCGAAGCAAATACAAACAAGGTTTTTTATATTTCAGAAGAGCAGCAAAAAATAAGCGAACCCCTCAGCATGAACTTTCACATTGAAGCATACACAGCTGATTACGCCATACCCAGGCAAGCACATACGGCAGTACTCGATTTCGATGAGCTTTCGTTCCCTATTATCCTTCGGAAATGGAACCAAGGCGAGTATTTCAGGCCTCTGGGCATGAGCGGACTGAAGAAAATCAGCGATTTTTTTATCGACGAGAAACTTTCGATACCCGAAAAGGAAAACACATGGATATTGTACTCGGGCAACAAAGTGGTTTGGATTGTAGGCCGCCGTATCGACGACCGTTTCAAAATTACGACCACAACTAAAACAGTTTTTCGTATTGAATTGAATTCAAATGACTAAGAAAGAACGATTTGAAAAGGTGCTGGGCTGGTTCAGCGAAAATGTACCCGTTGCCGAAACCGAATTGGAATATACTAACCCCTACGAACTACTGGTGGCGGTAATTCTTTCGGCACAATGTACTGACAAGCGTGTGAACATAATAACCCCATCCTTGTTCGAGAAATATCCGGTGCCCGGGCTAATGGCTCAGGCCTCGTTCAATGAGGTTTTCGAGTACATCAAAAGCTGCTCGTTCCCGAACAACAAGGCCAAGCATTTGGTGGAAATGGCCAAAATGCTGGTGGAAGATTTTGGCGGCATAGTTCCATCGGATGTGGAACTGTTGCAGAAAATGCCCGGCGTGGGGCGCAAAACAGCCAATGTAATATCGGCGGTGGTTTTCAATCAGCCGGCCATGGCTGTCGATACCCATGTGTTCAGGGTTGCCGCGCGCATAGGCCTTTCAACTAATGCTAAAAACCCGCTGCAAACCGAAATGCAATTAATGAAATATATTCCCAAAAACATTGTGCCAAAAGCGCATCATTGGTTAATTTTGCATGGACGTTATACCTGCAAAGCCCGTAAACCCCTTTGCGAACAATGCGGATTAACGGAATGGTGTTTATATTACAAAACAAAAATATAAAATGGCAGATAAACTTTCCGACCCTATAGGGCGATTAATGGGATTGCGTTATAAATCGCACCCTTGGCACGGAGTACATATTGGTGGCGAAGCTCCATCAACGGTAGTGTCGTTCATTGAAATGGTTTCTACCGATACCGTAAAGTACGAAATTGACAAAGAAAGCGGCTACCTGAAACTCGACCGTCCGCAAAAATATTCAAGCCTTTTACCGGCGTTGTACGGTTTTGTGCCGCAAACATTTTGCGGTCGCAGGGTTGGTGATTATTGTTCTGAGAAAACTGGGCGCAAAGGCATTATTGGCGATGGCGACCCCATTGATATTTGCGTACTAACCGAAAAAACCATCGCGCATGGCGATATTCTCATTGATGCAATACCCATTGGAGGTTTCAGAATGATAGACGGCAAGGAAGCCGACGATAAGATTATTGCCGTAATGCGTAACGACGTGGTTTATGGGAAATACAAAGATGTGCTGGACCTGCCCGATATTATGGTGAAAAGGCTGAAACACTATTTTCTAACATATAAAGATTTACCCGGCACAACAACCGTTGCCGAAATACCCGATACCTACGGTGCCGACGAAGCCCGTACCGTAATTCAGATGGCGATGGACGACTACAGTGAGCGCTTTGATAATCTGGGTACGCTGCTTTATGGGAAATAATCAATTTATAAATCGTGCAATTGAGCTCGCCACGCAAAACGTGACAGAAAACGGGGGACCCTTTGGTGCCGTAATTGTGAAAAACGGTGAAATTATTGCCGAAGGGGTAAACCGCGTATCGGCCAGTAACGACCCCACTGCTCATGCCGAAGTACAGGCCATTCGCGAAGCTTGTCGCAAGCTCAATACCTTTGAACTGAAAGGCTGCGAAATTTACACCTCTTGCGAACCCTGTCCCATGTGCTTTTCGGCTATTTACTGGGCACGGCTCGATTGTGTTTACTTTGCAGCCAGCCATTCCGATGCCGCTAAGGCCGGTTTCGATGATGCCTTTATTTACGATGAAATAAAACTGAAAATTGAAGAACGTAAAGTCCGTTTCATTGAATTAATGCACGAAAAACGTATAGCCCCCTTTGATGAGTGGAAAAAATTCGAGGGTAAGGTGGATTATTAAGCATGATGTATAAAGCCAAGCAAAACCATAACACACAGCGGCTCAATGCCGCTTTTTTTGAGCGCGATGTTCTCGAAGTAGCCCCTCGGTTGCTTGGAAAAATTATTGTAAGGTGCTTCGATAACGGAGAAGTAAAACGCTACCGCATAAGTGAAACCGAAGCGTACCGGGGCACCGACGACTTGGCCTGCCATGCCAGCAAAGGTCGCACACCGCGTACCGAAGTGATGTACGGAGAAGCCGGTCTCATCTATGTTTATCTCATTTATGGCATGTACTGGCTGCTGAATTTTGTTACTTCGGAAAAAGACTATCCCGCGGCGGTTTTAATCCGCTCGCTTGTTGAGGTACAAGGGCCGGGTCGTATTGGTCGTGAACTAAATCTAGATAAAAGTTTCAACGCACAAAGCCTGCTTACCTCGAATCGCTTATGGGTCGAAGACGATGGTTATACTGCAAAGCATAAAACCGATGTTCGTATTGGAGTTGATTACGCCGGAGAGTGGTCTAAAAAGCCCTGGCGCTTTGTTTTGCAGTCTAAATA
>SKHV01000174.1 GCA_007116765.1 Prolixibacteraceae bacterium
ATGTGGGAAGAGCAGGATTCGAACCTACGAAGGCTGAGCCAACAGATTTACAGTCTGCCCCGTTTGACCGCTTCGGTATCTTCCCTTATTTTATCAATATTATTAGAACTTTTACACAATGTTTGCTTGAACTATACCTGCCTATTTAATAAAAGAATTCATTACTGAACCCTTGTAAGTACTATAAACACTAATACTTCATCAAACAACATGTGCAAACCCTTTACAGTCAAACAATACGTCTGAAAAGGGTTTGCAAATGTATAAATATTTTTAAATAATTCACAAGAATATATCTATTTTTTATTTTTCCTGTATTTTTTCCTTGTAACGCTTTAGCTGTCTTCTTATTGCTTCAATTGATAAATTTGCCGCTTCCTCAAAAGTATCGGACTGCTTTTTTGCAAAGAGATAATCTTTTGCAGGAATAGATAACTTTATTTCTACTTCTTTATTATTTGCCGCTTCAGGCTTGATTACTTTCAGAATAACTTCTGCACTAATAATTCCATCAAAAAAAGTGTCGAGTTTACTAACTTTTTTGTTTAAGTATTCAACCAATTTTTGATCGGCTGTAAAATGAACGTCGTTAATCTTAATATTCATAGTATTTCCTCCTAAGTTAGCTTCTTGGATGAGCTTGTTTGTAAATTTGGTTTAATTTATCAAATGATGTATGTGTGTAAATTTGAGTAGCGGACAAGTTAGAATGTCCCAGAAGTTCTTTCACCGCATTCAGATCGGCACCGTGATTCAATAAGTGTGTGGCAAAACTATGCCGTAAGACATGAGGACTGCGCTTGCTTATTGTTGTTACCATAGTTAGATATTTATTCACTACACGGTATATTAATTTATCGTATACTTGTTCTCCTTTGGAAGTTAGGAAAAGAAATTGACTTTTTCCAGCTATATCCCCTCTCATTTCGAAATATTCTTCAAAAACCAGTCTTAAGCTTTTGGGATAAGGTACTATTCGTTCTTTGTTTCGCTTCCCCAAAACCTTAATTGTAAATTCGTTCAGGTCAACATTCACATCAGTAAGGTTTTTCAACTCTGAAAGCCGTATTCCTGTACCATATAACAATGAAACTATGAGTTTGTCTCTGCGTCCCTCAAAATCGGACGAAAATAATCCAACATCGAGCAAATGATTAAGATTTTCTTCGGAAACAAAGAACGGTAATTTTTTCGCAACCTTTGGTTTGATGATTAGTTGTGCCGGATTTACTTCCAATACATTTTCACGCATCAAATATTTAAAAAATGATTTGAGAGCAGTTATCTTACGATTCACACTCCTGGCTGCTATACCCGAGTCCATCAAACTCACAACCCATGCCCTGACATCTTTTTGAGTGACTTTATTAACGTCAAAAGCCCCGCTCAATTCACTCATATAATGAATAAATTGATCGAGGTCGGTACGATAAGCTGTTAGAGTATGTTTCGAACAGCGCTTTTCGTACTGTAAATATTTTAGAAAATCATCAGAAGGCGACATGTAAATGGGTTTATATTTTAACAGAACAAGTCAATATTAGTTCTGAAAAACCCCAAATTAATCTTCCTCGCGTTGTAATTGCTGAATGTATCTCGCTTTGATAATTTCTTGACGACGCAAAACTGAAGGTTTTGCAAATGCCTGACGACTACGCAATTCTTTTACAACACCAGTTTTTTCGAATTTACGCTTGAATCTTTTCAAAGCTCTTTCTACATTCTCACCCTCTTTAACAGGAATAATTATCATATTCAGTATTTTTAAAATTGTATTTTTTTAAAATTTCGGAGCGCAAATTTAGTAATCATTAGTTTATATTCAAACTAAATCGACTTTTTTTTAGCTGTCACGAAAATTATTGATGCCTCAAACCAACTTGAAGACTCATAAAACATTTGCGAAGACTCTCGGATAGCCTAAAACAAAGGCTTCTTGCAAATCTTTTTTGCTCATCTCACTGTAAGATAAACCGAAAACCGGCTAAAAGCTTCGTGAGTAATAACAGAATCAGCCAGTAACTGATTAAGTTCTTTGTAGCTTCCGTTTAATGTCCGATAGTCAACTATGGCTTTTGCCATTGCATAGTTACAATACGGATGTGCACGCAAGTCGGAAATTTCGGCAAAGTTAATGTTAATTTTTACAATTAACGAAGAATCAACACTCACCTTGTCTTTAATATTATGAAAGGTTTCTTCAGGTAAATTATATACTTCTTGCAGTTGATTAACACTTGCAAATCCGCCCAAACTATTTCTGAAATTGACAATTCGTCGGGCATAAAAAGGGCCAATACCTCTGAGGGTGGTCAATAAAACAGTATCGGCCGTGTTCATCTCGATAAGTTCAAAAAGGTCTCGTTCAAATGTCTCTTTCTCTGCCTGTAATACCGGCATATCCTCTTCAAAAGTAAAACTATCTCCATTTGACTTATTATCGACTTCAACTTTTCGTTCATTTTTTTTTGCAATTATTTCATCCTTGATTTCTATTCTGATATAGGGTTTAATCTTTTCAAAAGCAATCGAATCGATTCCATAAACTTTCAATACATCTTCGGGTTTACTAAAAACAGCTCCCCGGTTTCTGAAATTAATAAAGGTATTTACGGTACGCTGTCTTATCCCCAGTTTCAAAAGTTGTTCTCGGCTTACTGTATTAGGATCAAAATCAAAATATTGAATTTCATTTGGAGTTTCTCTATTAGCTGATACAGCTTGGTAATCTGACTGTATTTCAGACTCATATATTGCTTTTGCAATACTGTCCTCAATGGCTTCTATTTTACTTATCATTAAGTCAATATCAACAGACTTCTTTTTACTATCGATAATGCTGGGGATTACAAAACGTACGACAATAAGAATCAGAAGTATGACACTGAGAACCAACGCACCATTGCGTTCGGCTTTAGTGGTAGTCAATAAATCATGTATGAGTTTTTTGATTTTCACAATTATTTATACCGAATTGTTTTTCGAGTATAAATATCATACATATAAAAGAATATCAGGCAGATAATAAACAAATTTTGTGTCACGGACTAATGAAAGTTAGTTTTGACCCGATAAAGTCATAAAAGCAACTAAACAAGACCTAAGCCGTTCAAAAACACCAGAGCTATCGCCAAGGGTGCGATGTAACGTACTAGAAACATGAAGTACGGGTAATACTTTATTTTGAAGCGGCTACCAGACGACAATTCCGCTTTCAATAGCTTACCTTTAAAGAACCATGCCACAAAAATAACGATAAAAAAACCACCTACCGGCAGCAAAATATTCGATGCCGTATACTCCAGTATTCCAAAGAGATTAACTCCGGCAATTGATATTTCAGGCACATTGTAAAGCGATAAACTACAAAGCACACCCAAAAAAGCAATTCCAATTGAAGCTAAAATAGTAGCTTTTAGTCGACTAATTTTCATCTCCTCAGTGAAGTAAGCAACCACAACTTCGAGAATTGAAATAGTAGAAGTAAGCGCAGCCACCGACAATAAAAAGAAAAACATGAGTGCAAAAAAGTAGCCACCTTTCATTTGGGCAAAAACATTAGGTAAGGTAATAAATACCAGATCGGGGCCCGACTCCGGGCTAATGCCAAAGGCAAAAACAGCCGGAAAAATTGCTACACCTGCCAACACCGCAATTAGTGTATCGGCGAAAGCAACCGAAACAGTTGAAGCTCCAAGGTTCTCCTTTTTCTGTATGTATGAGCCATAAGTGATAAGCGTACCCATACCCACACTTAGAGAGAAGAAAGCCTGTCCCAGTGCAACTATAATGGAAGAGGCCTGTATTTTGCTGAAATCGGGTTGGAAAAGAAATTGAAGCCCTTGGCTAGCATTGGGTAGTGTAATTGACCTGACGCCTAAAATCAGAATTAATATTACTAAAAGAGGCATCAGTATTTTAGTATACTTTTCGATACCTTTTTTAATACCTGCAATTACCACAAAAGCTGAAATACTCACAAAAAGAAGAGTCCACATCAACGGTCTCCACGAAGAACTCTGAAATTCAGAAAACAATAAGGAAACTCCCTGTGGGTCGGTGCCTCTAAATTGATTTGAAGCCGCTTTAACCAAGTATTCAAGTGTCCAGCCGGCAATCACGCTATAAAAAGCGTTAATCATAAAGGCTGCAGCAATACCCATAATTCCAACTAAAAACCATTTAGAACCCGGCTTGAGCTTTCTGAAAGCTCCAAATGCATTCCGCTGAGTTGAACGGCCAATGGCAAATTCCGACAACATAACCGGCAGGCCTATCAGCACAATGAATACCAAATAAATAATGAGGAAGGCGCCTCCTCCATTTTCGCCGGCTATATAGGGAAAGCGCCAAATGTTACCCAAACCTACTGCCGAACCTGCGGTTGCAGCAATTACTCCAAATCGGCTTCCAAATGAATCACGGGTTGTACTTTGCGGTAATTGTGCCATGTTTCTCAATTTATTTTAGCGGCTAAAAATAATAAATTGAGAAACATGTATATCACACAACAATACTTTTATGTAAAAATTATAAAACTTACATAACAATGACTAATCACGGTTGATGCAGTTTAAATCGTCATACGCAACTTTTAACCTTTCTATCATTGACTCTTGTCCTTTTCTGAGCCAAACTCTGGGATCGTAATATTTTTTGTTAGGTTTATCTTCACCGTCGGGGTTGCCAATTTGAGCTTGTAAATAGTCGTGGTTTTTTGCTTCAAATTTACGTACTCCATCCCAAGTTGCCCACTGTGTATCGGTATCGATATTCATTTTTACAACCCCATAAGTAATTGCTTCACGTATTTCTTCGTGAGTTGATCCACTTCCACCGTGAAACACAAAACTAACCGGATTCTTTTCACTTAAGCCATGCTTCTCTTTTATGAATTCTTGTGAATTTTTCAATATTTTTGGTTGCAACTTCACATTTCCCGGTTTATATACCCCATGAACGTTACCAAATGCAGCAGCAATTGTAAAATTCGGTGATACGGCATTTAAAGCTTCATAAAACTTATTAACCTCTTCGGGTTGGGTATAAAGCAATGAATTATCGATTCCCGTATTGTCAACACCATCTTCTTCTCCTCCGGTTATACCGAGTTCAATTTCGAGAAACTGGTCAATTTTATTCATCCGTTTGAAATATTGAACACATATTTCGATGTTTTCATCCAAAGGCTCTTCCGACAAATCGAGCATATGAGAGCTAAAAAGAGGCTTTCCGAATTTAGAATAATTCTCCTCGCTTGCTTCAATTAAACCATCAATCCATGGTAATAGTTTCTTTGCGGCATGGTCGGTATGCAATATTGCATATACGCCATATGCTTCGGCTAAGGTATGTATATGTTTTGCTGCCGCTACAGCTCCCAATACCTGAGCTTTTTGGCCATCGAGTTTTAACCCTTTACCTGCATTGAACTGAGCGCCACCGTTTGAAAGCTGAATTATAATAGGGGCGTTAACCTCTTTAGCCGCTTCCATCACAGCATTAATTGAATCGCTGCCCACTACGTTCACTGCCGGTATTGCAAAACCTTTTTCACGAGCATAATCAAAAACGTATTTTAAATCTTTGCCTGTAACTACACCGGGTTTCACTACTTCTGATATTTTTTTCATTTTTTCTAATTTTTTACTATTTTTTTTTGCAATAAACAACTTGTATTATTCATAAACTACAACTAAGGATTAACAGACTCCCACAGTGTTTTGTTTAGAATTGCGTTGCAGAAGTAAGGTTTGTTAAGGTTTTTTTAAACCTTAAGCTACAACATGCTAAAGAATTGTATTCCAACCTATTTATAGTTAGCATTGCAAATTCAGAAAGGACTTATAAAAACATTGGGAAGAATAGAAATGAATTTATACTTTTGTCATTCTTTTATTTAAGCCATTTCAAGGACTTAAAACGCATTGAATCAGAATTATTATTATTAACAAATAAAACCAAAATCAAAATGAGTATTAGTTATAAAGATCTCGGGTTGACAAACTCGAAAGAGCTTTTCCAAAAAGCGGTTGATGGTGGATATGCAATTCCAGCCTATAATTTCAACAACCTAGAGCAACTTCAGGCTATTCTTTTGGCTTGTGTTGAAACAAAATCACCAGTAATTCTTCAAGTTTCAGCGGGAGCTCGCAAATATGCCAATTCAACCTTACTACGTAACATGGCTCGCGGTGCGGTTGAATACGTAAAAGAACTGGGTTTCGAAATACCTATTGTACTTCACCTTGACCACGGTGACACTTTTGAACTTTGCAAAGACTGTATCGACAATGGTTTCTCTTCAGTAATGATCGACGGTTCGCACCATTCGTACGAAAAAAACATCGAATTGACCAAGCAAGTAGTGGAATACGCACATGCACACGGTGTAACTGTTGAAGGTGAGCTTGGTGTTTTGGCAGGTGTTGAAGACGACGTGGTAGCCGAAGAATCAACCTATACAAAACCCGAAGAGGTAGAAGACTTTGTGAAACGTACAGGTGTTGATTCACTTGCGATTTCTATTGGCACTTCGCACGGTGCTCATAAATTTACTCCCGAACAATGTACTAAAAACGAAGACGGAGTACTCGTTCCACCTCCATTGAAATTCGAAATTTTAGAGGAAATTGAAAAGCGCATTCCCGGTTTCCCAATTGTGCTTCACGGTTCTTCTTCGGTTCCTGTGGAATATATTGATATGATTAACGATAACGGTGGTGCAATGAAAGCTGCAGTTGGTATTCCTGAAGAGCAACTTAGAAAAGCTGCTGCATCGGCTGTTTGTAAAATCAATATCGACTCTGACGGCCGTTTGGCAATGACAGCTGCTGTTCGTAAAGTATTGAATGACAATCCCGGTGAATTTGACCCACGTAAATACTTAGGCCCTGCACGCGATGAATTGAAAAAGCTTTATATGCACAAAAACATCAATGTATTGGGTTCAGCCAACAAGGCATAATCTTAAATATATAGCAAAAACCGCTATCGGAATACCGGTAGCGGTTTTTTTATGTTCTTTTTCAGAATAAATGACTGAAATGAGTAAAGATTTTCTCAAGAGAAATAATAACTAGAATGGATATCCTATACCTATATTGAAATTCATATCGCTCCACTCAAACGAGCGGGTTTGAGGTATCCAGCGCTGCCCTAAAGGCAACGAAGGGTCGCGTAATTTCAGGCCTAAGTCTACCCTCACCACAAAATATGGCGTAACCAAACGCAAACCTGTTCCGGTACCCACTGCAAATTCCTGGTGAAAACTATTTAAACTAAACACTGCGCCCTGTCGATTGTCGAACTGATTAATGGCCCATATATTACCTGCATCGAGAAACAGTGCTCCCTCAAGCATCCAAAACAACCTGAAACGATATTCCAGGTTAGCTTCCAGTTTTATGTCGGCCGACTGATTCGGGTATTCATTTGGACCTGCCGCATAACTTCCAGGACCCAGAGAACGCACATGCCAGGCTCTTATACCGTTGGCACCACCTGTGAAATACCTTTTCTCAAAAGGCATCACGTTAAAGTTCCCGTATGGCAAAGCTACACCGGCAAATATACGCGTGGCTACCCAATTAAACCTGTCGAAGCGATATCCGTAGCGATAATCGAAATCCCCTTTTATATACTGTGCATATCGGGTATCAAAAAAGGTATAATATTCCGACATATCCAACGAACCATCGTCAACAGGCACTTGTTTTTCACGATTCAGCACCGTGCTAAGACCCCACAACACATTACCCGAGGCTTCAATGTTCATTCTGAAAAAATGATAATCGGGTCTGCGTCCTTGTCCCTGGTTGCTGAATGTATAGGTATAGTTCGATGACGAAATAATATGGTCGGTATAACTGCTTTTGATGTACAAGTCTTTTATTTGTGCAATAAAACTTTCGTTCAAACTAAAAATTCGCACCGCATTCAAATCAATTACATTGAAATTGTGGCTATGCATTGCTGAACTTTTCCAACTGTAACCGAATGTTGCATTTACAAGTGTCCGGGTATAGTCGGGACGATCCTGATAATTATACGACACCGAAAACGAAGTGAAAGGCATAGAATGTAAAGTCAAAAACTTCTCGTTAAAAGGGAAGCGAAAACCCGGAATGGTTAGCTTTACCAAACCACCAAATTCGCGGGTATTGAATTCGCGGCTTTCATTATCAATTAAAGCAAGCATTCGTTCAGTAGCACCTTTAATCTTAATGTCGAAAATCTGAGCTCCGCGTAACAAGTTCCGGTGTTGATAATTAATATTTCCTCCTATTCCC
>SKHV01000497.1 GCA_007116765.1 Prolixibacteraceae bacterium
CAAAATCAATTCAATTTTATACACAAACCTTTACCTAAGCTTAAATTCTATTATGACAACTTCAACATGCACGAGACTCTATTTAGATTTTTTCTAAAAATGGGTTTTCTTCGAGTACCCATATCATTGCCAGCCACGGCATACCATTCAATAAATGAGCAGTTGTTGTATGGTTGGAAAGCATGGAATGCTTATTAACAATACCTCACCCTCGTCTCCCTCTACTCAAGGAACAGGACGATTAGGCGGTGCGGATTCGGATTTATGAGCGTTTAAACGGCTGTGCTAACTGTTGCCAAAAAAACGGATCTTGTTTTGGACTAGTTGCAGCTTATATCTATCGGGACGGATGCCGGAGGCATCATAAGTTTATAGAAACGGACATAGGTGTGCGATACGAACCCGGACGATGTTATTGTTCTATGGAAATACCATGTTATAATTCCACGTTTTTTTTTCAATATTTATTAGCCGCATAGCGGCGATATTTTGGTAGCAAATTTCTATATCCATATCGTTACCGGCCACGGTAGATCATTCAATAAATGTGCAGTTGTTGTATGGCCGGAAAGCATGATATCGTTATTCATCTCAACCAAATCGTTTTATCTGTAAATAAAAAATTATTCCCACACCAGAAAGTATATTTGCATCCTCATATCTTCCTATTTAGATTTATTCTAAAAATACTATCTTTGCATCCGTGATTTTCGATTTATGACTGAACAAGAGTACAAAGGGAAGAAAGTGGCGTTTTACACGCTGGGATGCAAACTTAACTATGCCGAGTCGTCGGCTATGGCGCGCAAATTTGAAGCACTGGGCTTTGAACAAGTTGACTATAAAGACCAAGCCGATGTGTACGTGATAAACTCGTGCACCGTTACTGCCGAAAGCGACAAAAAAAGCCGCAACCTTATTCGTACTGCCATGAAACGCAACCCCAATGCGCTTATGATGGTTACCGGTTGTTACGCTCAACTTAAAAGCAACGAAATATCTAACATCGATGGGGTTGACTATGTACTTGGCTCAGGCGAAAAAATGAACATTACCGGCTATATCAACAATTTCAATAAAAACGAAAATACCCTAGTACGTGTTAGCGACTACAAAAACATTGACCAATTTTTCTCGGCTTACTCTTTTGGCGGCCGCACCCGTACCTTTTTGAAAGTACAAGACGGGTGCAACTACTTTTGCACCTATTGTACCATACCCATGGCCCGGGGAAAAAGCCGAAGCGACACCATCGAAAACACGGTGGCCGAAGCTCGGAAAGTGGCCGAAGCCGGGGTAAAAGAAATAATTTTGACCGGGGTAAACATTGGCGATTTTGGACGCAAACACAACGAAAACTTTTTCGGTTTAGTTAAAGCGCTCGACAAGGTTGAAGGCCTTGAACGCATACGAATTTCGTCGGTAGAACCCAACCTGCTTAGCGACGAAATTATTGAATTTGTGGTCGGATCGCAACGCATTGTACCTCATTTCCACCTGCCCCTACAATCGGGTTCAAACGAAGTACTGAAACTAATGAAGCGAAAATATACCCGTGAGGTATTTACTTCGAGGGTTGAAAAAATAAAATCGCTTATGCCCCACGCCTTTATCGGGGTGGATGTTATTGCCGGCACCAACGGCGAAACCGAAGAGCATTTTCTCGATTCATACAATTTTATTCGCGATCAGGATATTTCGCAGCTTCACGTATTCCCCTACTCGGAACGCGAAGGAACAGCAGCACTAAAAATACCTCATAAAGTACCCGTTCAC
This sequence comes from Prolixibacteraceae bacterium, assembly GCA_007116765.1. GTDB lineage: Bacteria > Bacteroidota > Bacteroidia > Bacteroidales > Prolixibacteraceae > Roseimarinus. Next base: position 1,777 of record SKHV01000497.1, read on the forward strand.
GAACGAAAAACCCGAGTACAAAAACTCATTGAGCTTTCGGAACGCAAGCATCGCTTATTCTATGAAAAACATTTAGGCACAAGCCAAAAAGTACTTTTTGAACACAAAGCCCGTAAAAACAAGATTCAAGGCTGGACCGACAATTACATTCGTGTAGAAACGGAGCACAACCCCGATTTTGAAAACAAAGTGTTTGATTTTTCACTCGAAAACATCAATCAAGAAGGAGTAGTTACAGGCAAAATACTATAACTGTCTGCATGACAGATTAAATGCATCCACAAAAGCAGTTTCTGCTTATCCTTTATGCTAGTTTCATTAGTTTGCACTATTTTTGGGGAGCTAACATTTTTTCAAACTTGACCATGAGCTTTCAAATGAAAATTATTTTATTGATTTCGATTTTAATAACCGCTTTTTCGTTTCACGTAAATTCACAAGTTGTAATTAACGAAGTAGTTTCGTCGAACCACACAGGCATAAGCGACGAAGACGGTGACACACCCGACTGGATTGAGCTTTTCAACAAGGGCAATAAAACCGTAAACCTTGACGGGTATTTGCTGAACGACCGCTGGCATACAAATAATGCATGGGAATTTCCGGAAGTGAAAATTGCTCCCAACGCACATTTGCTGGTATTTGCATCGGGCAAAGATCGAAAAAGAGTCGACTACAACTACCACACAATCATTACACAAGGCGACCACTGGCAATACTTTGTAACCGACAACCAACTACCCGAAGGAGAATGGCGGCTGCCCGGCTTCGATGCCTCGGCATGGCAAAGCGGACCTAGTGGCTTTGGCTATGGCGATAACGACGACAATACGGTGATTCAACCTCTTTTATCAATCTACATCCGAAAAGAGTTTACCATTGACAATCTTTCTGATTTGCAGGAAATACTGCTTCATGTAGATTACGACGATGCTTTTATTGCATTTATAAATGGTGTACCCGTGGCTCAAGGCAATGTGTATTTACCCGATAATAATAACTTTGATAATGTAGAAGTTACCGGCTTACGTGAGGCAACAATTTATCGTGGAGGTTACCCCGAAGCTTTTTCAATTGCCCCCGACTCGGTTCCACTTTTCGAAGGCACCAACATTATTGCCATACAGGGATACAACATCAATGCCGCTTCGTCCGATTTCTCACTGATCCCCTTTCTCACTTTAGGCTCAAAACAATATTCTTTTACTGAAACTTCGGAATATGTACGAATTTCGGAAAGAAGCGGTTTGCACACCAATTTCCGCCTCGACCGCGAAGGCGAACCGCTGATGCTCTTTAACCCCATAGGCGAGGCTATCGACTCAATTAAAATTGAACCCTTGCATCCCGATGTTTCGTATGGCCGTTACCCCGATGGAGCTGAAGACTGGTTCTTTTTTATGAACCCGACTCCTGCAGCACCAAATGCAAATCCGGTAAACGAAATTATAAGCGACACGGTGTTTTTCTCTATACCCGCAGGTTTCTATCAACAGCAATTTGAGCTTAAATTGGAAGTGAAAAGCCCCGGAGTCCAAATCAGATACACCACCAATGGTTCTGAACCAACTGCGAGTAGCGCTTTGTATCGAAACCCTTTGTATTTGAGATCCACAACCACTATAAGAGCTGCCGCCTTCAGAAACGATGTGCGCGACAGGGACATCTTCTCGGCAACTTACTTTATCGATAAAAGTCATAGTCTTCCCGTGATTTCGATATTGGGCAACCCAAAAGATTTTTTCGATTATCACGAAGGTATTTTTGTAGAAGGGCCTAATGCTCAACAGCAAGATCCGAAATACGGAGCAAATTACTGGATGGATTGGGAAAAACCCGTGCACTTTGAGTTATTTGATGAAGATGAACAGTTGCAATTGAGTCAAATGGCCGGAGTCAAGATTTTTGGGGGCTGGTCGCGTATGTCGGCACAAAAATCAATGTCGGTTTTTGCACGCAACATATATCGGAACAATCGTTTCAACTACCAGATTTTCAAAGATCGCGATTTCGACGTAATAAAAACCTTTGTTCTCCGAAATTCGGGTAACGACTGGCACTACACCATGCTTCGCGATGGCTATGTTTCTGAAGTTGTAAAAGACTTAAATATTGACAGGCTTGCTTACCAACCGGCAGTGATTTATATTAATGGCGATTACTGGGGAATTTTAAACATACGCGAAAAAACCAACGAGCATTACCTCAACAATAATCACGGGGTGAACCCCGACAAGGTAAACCGGCTTACATCAAACAGCTCGGTAATAGAAGGCACCAACGAAGGATACAACGAAATAATACGATTCATTCAAAACAATACCTTGGAAAACAAGGAAGACTACAATTTTGTAGCCGAAAAAATCGACATTGAACAATTCATTGACTATCAACTCATACAAATTTATGTAAACAACCGCGACTGGCCTGGTAACAACATCAAGTACTGGAATACAACAAGTGACTACAGCCAATGGCGATGGATATTGTACGACACAGACTTTGGTTTAGGCCTATACAACGACCGAGGTTTCGAAGAAAATGGGATTATTTTTGCCACCCAAGACCAACACAACAATTGGCCCAACCCGGCATGGTCAACCCTGCTCCTTCGACGCTTACTTACCAACGATGACTTCAAACACCATTTTATAAACCGCATGGCCGACTTAACAAACACCACATTCAAACCACATATAATGAACGCTAAGCTCGACTCAGTAGCCGCAATCATCGATCCGGAAATTGGGGCACATCAAACACGTTGGTGGAGAAGCTACAGCCAATGGAACAGCCGCATACAGGTGATAAGGCACTTTAACAATCAACGACCCGGCTATGTACGTCAACACTTTACCCGATATTTTAATCTGGATAAAACATGCAGTGTATTACTCGATGTGTCGAACCCCAATGCCGGAAAAATAAAAGTTAGCACTATTATTCCTGACGAATATCCGTTTAATGGAACATATTTCAGCAATGTCCCAATTGGCTTCGAAGCCATCCCCATGCCCGGATACAGGTTTGTTCGCTGGGGCAATGCCTCAACTTCAAAAAACAGAAGAATTAACCTGACACTCACCGGAACTACCTCTTTGCTTGCCATTTTTGAACCAATACAAGAATATGAAACTAATATTGTAATTAACGAAATCAATTACCGATCGAGCGAAACAAACAATAGTGGCGACTGGGTTGAGCTATACAATGCAGGAGAGCAAAGTATTGACATGTCGTTTTGGCGAATACGCGACGACGGCGAACCCAATCTTTATGTTTTCCCGGCCGACCTGATTCTATATCCCGGTGAATATTTAGTGATCAGCTCCGACTTGGAACGTTTTAAACACCAGTATCCCAACGTTAAAAATGTTATTGGCAGCATGAATTTCGGTTTTAGCAGCAAAGGAGAAACCATATTTCTGCTTGACAGGCAATTCAATATAATAAATAGTGTAAGATACGAAACCCAAAACCCCTGGCCGCTTGAACCATTAACTACAAATTCGACCCTCGAACTTACAAACCCTTATGCCAACAACACGCATTATGCCAACTGGCAGGCAGGCCCCGACGGAGGAACTCCCGGCAAACAAAACAGCGTATACAAACCGGAAACTAATGAAACTTCGGTTTCAGATACTCAAATACATATACAAAAAGCATTTTGCTTCCCTTCTCCTTTCACTCAGTTTACAACTCTGGGTTTCTTTTCACCAAGAAATAAACCATATTCCATACAAATAATCGACACCAGAGGGAATGTAATTGAAACAATTAGAGGCAATGCAACGTTTGAAGGTACACAGCATATCGATATTTTTACAAATTCAGAAAAATACAAAAGCGGAATTTATTTTGTGAACGTAATAACACAAAACCGAAGTGAATCGATTAAAGTAATCAAACAATAAGTGCGCACAAAAATGGACTTTCAGAAATTATGCAATAAAGTAATATCGCTGACCGAAGAAACGGCTCAAATGATAAGCGAAGAACGAAAATATTTTCGCGCAGCAAGTGGCATTGAAACTAAAGGGCACAGCAATTTTGTGACTTACATCGACATCATGTCGGAAAAAAGACTTACCGAAGGGCTTAGCCGCCTGTTGCCCGAAGCCGGTTTTATTGCTGAAGAAGGAACCACTTCGAAAAAAGGCGATAAATACAACTGGATAATCGACCCCATTGACGGAACCACCAATTTTATTCATGGGCTTACCCCGTATGCAATTAGTATTGCCCTTATGTGCGACAACGAAATTGTGCTGGGTGTAGTGCTCGAAATATCGCACCACGAATTATTTTATGCCTGGAAAAACAGCAAGGCCTATTGTAATCATAGCGAAATACAGGTAAGCGCAAACAGTCAGCATCAAAATGCTTTAATAGCTACCGGATTTCCCTATTACGACCTCGAACGAATGGAAAACTACATAGGATCGATGCGCGAAATAATGGAGAAAACCAGCGGAGTGCGACGTTTAGGTTCTGCAGCCATTGACATTTGCTATGTGGCAAGCGGTAAATTCGAAGCATTTTGGGAATACGGCCTCCATCCGTGGGATGTGGCTGCGGCTGCTTTCATTGTGGAACAAGCCGGTGGCCGTGTATGCGACTTCAACAATACTCCCGATTACCTGTTCAGCGGAAATATAATTGCCTCAAATGCCAATTATTTCGATAAATTTTACGAAATTGTTCATCGTCACCTGGGTACATAAATTATGGAAAATACTAAAATTACTGTGTTGAATGAATTGCTACACACAATTGAAAACAAAAACTTTGATTTAGAATCGTGGAAGATAAAAGCTTCACTCATAATGAAAAAAGTTTTTGGTCGCGACGATGAAAAAGTTTCGCTCATTAAAAACCTGCAATACGACTATTCCAGCTGGTCCTTACGCGACCACTCGGGTGGACGTCAGCACGATTCAGTGAAAGACAAAGCCCGCGAAATAATCGAAACAGCTCTGCTTGAGCTTAAACTCACCGGGGACAATTCAGATATACTGAATAGCCTAAGAAACAAATTAACCGGAGCCCAGTTCAATACACTTCAAAGCATTATTGATACCACACCCCCCGATGCTGAAAAGTTAAAATCGTTTTTCACCACAATCAGCTCCGAAATTAAAGACGACATTTTAATACAACTACTAACGGCCGAATAACTTTCTGGCATTTTCACATTTTATATCAATGTCGTTTAGTTAAGCTTTGTGTTCCTTTATGCATTAGTGTCTTCTTTGTGGCTAAAGTCACGAAGACAGCAATCGCACAAAAAATTCTTAACTAAACGACAATACATTTTATATTGAAATTTTTGGCTTAGGTTTCTCACATTTCAAGCGGCAAGCTTAAATGTATATTTCATTATATTTTTCCATATTACACATGGTGTAATCATGGAATTGTTCACATTGATATGTATACTATACCACTTTTCACAAAACACATAAAGACATAGACACCCCTCATATATCACAAGCATTTTTTAATTTTTTAGACTTATCAATCATCTTTACTTATTTTTTTAGGGGGTTGTTTCATTTTTTATATACTTTTGCAGAACAAGACTATATAAAAACACACTTAACAACAATAATCATGAGAAACATTCTAATCATTAAATGTGGCGATACCTATTCCGATATAAAAGAAGAATTGGGAAGTTTTGACGATTGGGTGATAGAACAAACCAACCTGCCCGAAAATGTATTCAAAATTTTCGATCTCGAAAAAGGTGACAAATTGAGACATCCTGGTGAATACATTGCCGCGATCATTACCGGCTCGCATGCCAATGTTGATGAAAAACATGCATGGATCAAGCATCTTGAAGATTGGATAATTACTGCACAATATACCAATACACACTTGCTGGGTATATGCTTTGGACATCAAATTTTAGCAAAGGCACTTGGAGGCACAGTGGAGAAAAATCCAAATGGATTAAACATAGGCATGAAAAATATTGAACTGAGCAAAGAAGGAAAACAAGATTTGCTTTTCAAAAACACACCACATAACTCACAAAACTACTTTTTACACAACTACCGAGTTATCAATGCACCACTCAATGCAAGCATTTTGGCATCAAACAACCAGGGAGGAATAGAATGCTTCAAAGTAGGAAAAAGCTACGGAGTTCAATTTCACCCTGAATTCACCTCTGACATTCTCAATTACTATATTGATCAATTTAAAGAAGACGGCACCTTAAGCAAGGGGGATAAAATCAAAATAAAAACGATAAAACAGAATTTAATATCCGATTTTCTCGACATTTCGTTAAAATTTTGAGTTTTTTGTGAACTAATTGTTAAAAACAACTGTTTTTTTGATTATTCTATCACAAAATATATCTTTTTACTTTGTTTTTCCATTTTATAGCATACTTTTGAAACCAAATACAATTATTTTATAGATTTTTTCTCCTTATGGAGCATTTAAGAATCTTTATGACAAAACAAAATAATGTAAATAA
>SKHV01000126.1 GCA_007116765.1 Prolixibacteraceae bacterium
AAAAAATAAAAATTTGGGATTATGGAAAATAAAAATTTGGGAAATCTGTACACCGAGGTATTCAGAAAGTTTTGGGATCAGAACCTATTCACTGATTACGAAGGAGAAAGTTTTTTATACAGCGACGTAGCCCAATCGATTCACACCTTAAAACATATTTTTGAAAAAGCAGGATTAAAACCTGGCGAGAAAGTAGCCATTTATGGTCGTAACTCATCAAACTGGGCAAAAGTGTTTTTGGCCTCAATGTCATACGGAGCCATTGCAGTACCCATTTTGCCCGACTTTGTGGCCGAGAACGTGGAACACATTATTGAGCACTCCGAATCAAAATTCCTTTTTGCCGCCAAAGGGCTTTACGATACATTGAATCCCGAAAAACTCAAAACCATTGAAGGCGCAATTGCTATTGAGGACTTTTCAATTTTAAAAAGCAATAGCGACGACCTAAAAAAGCTTTCGGAAGAAGGACTGGCCAGGATGCTTACCCATAAAGTGAAAAAAGAAGACTTTTCATTTGTGGAACGTGGCGACGATGAATTACAAATTTTATCATACACTTCGGGCTCATCAGGATTTTCGAAAGGGGTAATGATACCCGTACGTAGTATCTTCTCAAATATAATTTACGCACAAGATTACATGCCGCTTAACTCGGGCGATAAAATTGTATCGATACTACCAATGGCACATGTATTTGGCCTGGCCTTCGAATTTTTGTTTCCCATTACCATGGGATGCCATACCACATTTTTGACCAAGCCGCCTACCCCACAGCTGCTGTTAGGTGCTTTCAAAAAAATCAGACCAAACCTGATTTACTTTGTGCCGCTGATTATTGAAAAAATATACAAAAAGAAATTATTACCCACCCTCCAAAAACCTGCAGTTAAAATACTGCTGGCCATACCGGGCATAAATTCACTCATTCATAAAAAAATACGCAATGGATTAATCGAAAGCTTTGGTGGCAATTTTGTAGAAGTAGTAATTGGTGGTGCTGCACTCAGTGCCGAGGTTGAAAGCTTACTGAAAAAAATCAAATTCCCGTTCACTGTAGGTTACGGAATGACCGAGTGCGGTCCGCTTATCAGCTATGCCGCATGGGATGTGACTCGCCGCTACTCGGCCGGAAAACTGGTTGATCGCATGGAAGTGCGCATCGAAAGCGACGACCCATACAATACCGTAGGCGAAATACAGGTACGCGGAACCAATGTAATGCTTGGCTACTACAAAAATGAAGAAGCCAACAAAAACACGTTTACTGAAGATGGCTGGATGAAAACCGGCGACCTCGGAATAATCGACAAGGACAACTTCATTTATATTAAAGGGCGTTCAAAAAACATGTTGCTTGGCCCCAGCGGACAAAATATTTACCCCGAAGAACTGGAGGCACGACTGAGCAACATGCCCTACGTGCAGGAATGTGTAATTATACAACGCAACAATAAACTTACTGCCTTGATTTACCCCGATAAGGATGCCATGAAAGCCGAAGTGATTGTTGAAGATGGATTGCCCGCACTTATGGAACAAAACCGTAAAGCCTTTAACCAGCAAGTTGCAGGCTACGAGCAATTGTCGAAAATTGAAGTGGTGGACGAAGAGTTTGAAAAAACTCCTAAAAAGAACATCAAACGTTTCCTTTACACTTAATTCATTTTTAATGTCCTTTGCTACTAATCAAAACGACCTAAAACCACCCATTGTGCTTGAATGCCCCGAGTGTGGTGAGCAGTATTTGATTTCGCAAAATATACAACCATCGGAAGAAGCCATGCTTTTTTCCGATGGTTTTTTTACTGACACAAACACCTGGAGAACACCTCGAATAATTGGCTGTGTAACTTGCGAACTTGGCTTTTTTCCCGCTGCAGGGAAACTTATTGCAACTCCCAATTGGAGCGATTTCAATGCTAAATGGAGCCATTTAAAGAAAGCCAGTCCACCAACAGCAGGCGCTTTGGTACTTGAGCTCCGGGTCAGGAAAAACCTGAATATCGATCAGGAAATTGCAATACGTACCGAACTTTGGTATGCCACAAACCATACAACAAAAGGTCAGGAGCTACTTTCAAAAAACGAAAAATTCAAAGCATTCTGCATTCAAAGCCTCAACAAACTCGAAACACTAATCCAACCCGTCAACACTGAAAATCATAAATAAACAAAGCAATATTCCCCCTTACAATACTTTCGTAATATTTCAATGTTTTTATACCTATTTACACTATTTTTGCGTTATAATTAGAGTTCACAAAACGAGGCAGACACAATACACATGAGACTTCTTATCACACATATACTTATTTTGCTATTTACGCTTAGTGCTTTTTCGCAGCAATCCAGCCAAATTCAGCAAACACAAAATAAAGCTCAACTGGCTGCAGCTTACTACCGCGACAATGATTTCGAGAAAGCGCGTGATTTATACCTTGAATTATTTAACAGCACAAAGCTCTCGCACTATTTCGACAATTACATTAACTCACTGGTAAGCCTGAAAGAATACGATGTGGCCGTAGATGCTCTCGAAATAGAACTGAAACGTAATAACAACATCAATCTGGAAATTAGTCTTGGCTATGTATATAAGGAAATGGGCGAATTCGATAAATCAACCCGTGCATTCGACAATGTATTGAATAATTTACCCGCAAGCCGAAGTGTGATCATCAACGTGGGAAATACCTTTTTCAACCGCCGCGAGTTTGAATATGCCGAGAAAACCTACCTTCGGGGACGTGAACTTATACCCGAAGAAAAGTTCCGCAACAATCTGGCATCGGTTTATGCCTTTATGCGCGATTATGAACGCATGATATTCGAATACCTTGAGCTGGTGAAAGAGACCGACAACGAAGTGCAACGCATTCAGGCTCGCATTAATTCACTGCTCCGCTTCGATTTCGACAACAGCCTGCGAAACACTTTTCGACGCGAAATTATAAAAGCCATACAAAACAACCCCGATGTAATTGACTATAACCGCCTGTTGATATGGATGTTTGTTACCGAGAAAAATTACGAACAGGCGCTTAACAATGCAATAGCTCTCGACCGCAGAACAAAAGAAGAAGAAGCCAACATACTGAATTTTTCACGTGGTGCAGCACAAGGAGAGCTTTTCGAGGTGGCTTTACGCGGTCTTATTTACCTTATTTCACGTACGCCCGAGCCATCGAATATCGATGCGGTGAAACAAGAGATTGTGTTGACCGAATATGCACAATACATACACCTGCCCATTAACCTTCGACCTGCGGCAATTGAATTAAATAAAAAGTTTGAACACTTGTTGAACCAACAGGGCTACACCCGTTCAACTGTGAACATTATCCAAAACTATGCTCATTTTCTTTCATTCTATCAAGGAAAAACCGACTCAGCATACTCGGTGCTGGAAAAAGCACTTTCGATACCCGGATTGAACAATAACGAGCGTTCTGTTTTACGCACCGAAATGGCCGACACCTACGTGTACGACAACAAGTTGTGGGAAGCTACCCTACTATACACGCGCATTATTGAAGCCAACCAAGGAAATACCATTGGCGATGATGTGAAACTGAAAAAAGCAAAACTCTCTTACTATATTGGAGATATCGAATGGGCAAAAATTCAGCTCGACGCGCTCAAAGCCAGCACATCGAAACTTATTGCCAACGATGCAATGGAGCTATCGATGCTCATTGCGGCCCACTACGATTTAGACACCATTAGTGAGCCGGTTCAGTTTTTTGCACAAGGCGATTTACTACTTTTCCAAAACAGAGACTCAATGGCCTACTTCGTTTTCGACGAACTCGCACAGAAATATCCCTATCATACAATCAACGACATGGTACTTATGCGCAAAGCAAGCATTAGCGAAAAACAGCATAACTATGAACAAAGCGCAGCCTATTATCTCGAGATAATAGAAAAATATCCCTATTCTACTTCAGCCGATAAGGCCCTTTATAACCTTGCAGTAATTAAAGAAGAAAAGCTCAACCTGAAGGACGAAGCACAGGAACTTTACAGAAGAATGATGCTTGAATACCCCGGGAGCATTTATACTGCCGATTCGCGAAACCGTTTCAGAAAACTCAGAGGCGATTTTAGTCGCGAAGAAACCATTACCCCATACGAAACAGAGCATTATATTTCAAGGCCCGAATAAGCGCAATGGAAGCGAAACACGAAAAAAAGGCAACATACTACGTTCTTGCAACCGTATTGTTTTGGTCAACGGTGGCTACTGCATTCAAAATTGGACTCAATCAATGGCTGCCTTCACAGCTTTTACTGGTCGCCTCGGCAACTACCCTTCTAATTTTATCTTCCACGCTATTCGTAACAGGCAAACTTTCATTACTTTTTAAAGTAAGTCGCAAAACCTTAGCACTATTAGCAATATTGGGCTTTTTGAATCCATTTTTATATTACCTGGTGCTTTTCGAGGCTTATTCATTATTACCTGCGCAAGTAGCACAACCACTAAATATGATTTGGCCCATTGTATTGGTGCTGCTTTCCATTCCTCTACTCAAAAAACAAGTACACTGGAAAAGTATAATTGCACTAATCATAAGCTTCACGGGAGTACTCTTTATTTCGTCACAGGGTGAATTCTTCAGCATTCAAAAATCAAATCCTGTAGGCATTGCTCTTGGCGTAGGCAGTGCTTTTATATGGGCGCTGTTTTGGATACTAAACGTAAAATGTAAAGAAAACGAAATTGTAAAACTTTTTTGGAATTTTTTCTTTGCCACAATATTCCTTTTCGTGTATATTGCTCTTTTCTCCGAGTTCAGGTTTGATTGGGGCACAGGTTTTAAAGCGGCTATTTACATAGGCCTTTTCGAAGTGGGTATTGCATACATCCTCTGGTTTAAAGCCCTTTCACTCTCTAAGAATCCGGCACGTATTGCAAACTTAATTTACATTGCACCATTTCTGTCGTTATTTTTTATTCGTTTCATTTTAAAAGAAGAAATTTTTATAAGTACAGTAATTGGCATATTTTTTATAATTTCAGGAATTTTGTATCAACAAGCAGTCCAAAAGAAATGAATAAACGCTTACTAAAAATAATGAAAGCCCTCGCACTGGTGTTAATACTTCTATCGCTGGTTCTTCTATTCAGCACTTGTTCGTTGATCTTTAGCAGCAATGAACCTGAGCCTGAAACCAAAAAAGAAAACAAAACTGAAACTGAAACCGAACTCACTGCCAACGAGCAGGTGTATGAAAAATTTAAAGAGTGGTATTTGTGGTACAATGAATTGCCCGAGATTGATCCTGAGTCCTACGAAACAATTCACGATGTAGTTAATGCCCTTAGAACCAAAATTGACAGATGGAGCTTTGCAGGTTCATATTCTGAAATAATGGATCTATATCAGCGAGGTGATTTTAAAGGATTTGGTGCAGGCTTCATTCTCGATTCCGACAACAAAATAAAAATCACACACGTGTACAAGCATTCGCCTATGGGAAAACTTGGCGTTGAACGAGGATGGATAGTGGAAAGTGTAAATGGTATTTCAGTACCCGAAATCGATAAAATCAACTCAGCGCTGGCATCAACCGATACTGTTCAATTTTTGATGATAGATTTGGAAGGGAACGATCACCATTTTCAAATGAAAAAAGAACAATTTTCATTGAATACCGTATTGCACTACTCGGTGCACAAAATTGAAACATACCGCATTGGCTATATCGTTTTCAACAGCTTTGTGAGCACATCAATTAAAGAACTCGAAACGGCTTTCAATCATTTTGTATCGAAGGGCATAAACCAGCTTATTGTTGATTTACGATACAATGGCGGCGGAATGGTTAATGTGGCAAACACACTTTGTGGAATGATTGGTGGTGAAAAAATAAACGGACAAAACATTGCTTACACAACGCATAACGACAAAAAAACGAACCTTGACAAATCGACTGTATTGAAATACGAAGGTGTTTCGTTAAATATCGACGAAGTGACTTTCATCGTATCGGGGGGCACTGCTTCGGCCAGCGAACTGGTAATAAATAACCTCACGCCGTTTATGAACGTAAACTTAATAGGAAATACAAGCTATGGGAAACCCGTGGGCATGTACATTTTATCGGTACCTGAAATTGACTTGGCAGTTGTGCCTGTAAGTTTTAAAAACGTAAATAGCTTAGGCTATGGCGACTATTACAGTGGCTTTGAACCACACGTGCAAGCTCCCGACGACTTGAGCAAGAACTGGGGCAATACTGAAGAGCTGATGCTAAAAAAAGCCATAAATTACATACGCGACCCCGCCTCTCTGGCTGCACATTCAGCGGAAAAATCGCAAAGCACTACTCAAAAGCTATTCGAATACCAAAATTTAAACCAAATTATAAATGCCTATTAGTGGCAAATAATAAATATTGAATTGCCATGAGGCAATTTGAAACAGAACACATGGACGACACAAATAAAAAAAGTCATACAATACTTGGAATTGACCCCGGCTCAAATGTAATGGGATATGGGTTATTAAAGGTTGAGAACAATAAAACTTCGATTGTTGCCATGGGCATAATTTCGCCCGGAAAGTTTGGCACTCATTACGAAAAACTGAAATACATTTTTGACCGTGTAATGGGAATTATTTCGGAATACAAACCCGACTCAATGGCACTCGAAGCCCCTTTTTTCGGGAAAAATGTGCAATCTATGCTCAAGCTGGGGCGGGCGCAGGGAGTGGCCATGTCGGCTGCATTATATTACAACTTGCCCATTTTCGAATATGCCCCGCTCAAAGTTAAGCAGTCAATTACCGGAATGGGGCGTGCGTCGAAAGAGCAAGTGGCTTACTTCCTGCAAAAAATGTACGGAATGACTGAACTGCCAAAGGAAATGGATGCCACCGATGCAGTGGCAGTGGCTTTTTGCCATTATCTGCAACAAGGTAAACCCGCACAGCAAAAAGAATTCAATAGTTGGAACGACTTTATACGCAAAAACCCCAAGCGGGTGAAATAGTTAAACTCTTACTTTTTCGAAAGTAAATGCAGTTACTGCTTCAAAAAAAGCATCCACATTTTTGAGCGGTGTGCCCGGGGGCACATCACAACCGGTTGATGGGATGTAGTTTTTAAACGAAGCGCAGTCCTGCAACATTTCAGTAGTCCGTTTTCGTATCATTTCAGGAGTACCTAATTTCATCACACTTACCGGTTCAATATTTCCAAAAGCAGGAATATTATTGGGCATTTGTTTCATAATGGTTTTCATATTCACCGCATCGCCAAAATGAAAAGCCGCCGCACCGGTTTGCAACATCGATTCAACAAGTGTTTCGGTGTTTCCGCAGTTGTGCAGAATAATTGCAAACTGTTCATCCTGCACCTGATCCACAATACGCTTCACATATTCCGACGAAAACTCGCTGCAGTCTTTAGCAGAGAGCAAGCCTGCTGAAGGTTCGGCAACAATAAGGCCATGTACTCCCTGCTTTTTGTATTCATTGGCATACTCAATTAAAAACGAAGTACATTTATCGAGTAATAAATGCGCCGATTCGGGGTCAATCAAAATGTGGATCATCATTTCGCTTATATCAAAAAGCCTCCCAGCAAGCGAATAAGGGCCAATTATTCCTCCAAAAACAGGTTTATCCTCAATCTCTTTTGACGCTAATACAGCTGCTTTTATGTATTCAGCAGTTCGTGCGGTACCTATTTGGGGTACTTGCAGTTTTTCAATATCACTGTTGTTGTGCAATAAGCGCCCATTGACATAAGGCACTTCATTTTCGACAAACTGTATGTGTGCACCAAAGGCTTCGGCTTCAAGCGATAAATCCATAACCATTACACCAGCTGCCGAGGGGTATTTTTTTGCCAGAGCCACAATGCATTCGGCCTGTATCTGCCCATTGGTTACCAGGTCTGAAATTTTCTTTCCGGTAAGCTCAAGCCCGGGATAGGTGAGCACAGGCATTGCTGTTTTCTTATCAGAATGAATAAGGTTTTCAATCCACTCCTTTGAATTAAAATTCATAATTATTCAGTTCGATCCGTTTTTTCACCCCTAAAATAACAAAATAGCATTCAATAAACACCAACTGAATAATAATAATGGAGCTGTCTAAAAAGTCATAAAAACTAAATTTGCCACAAAGATTCGAAAGCACAAAGATGTCACAAAGCCTTGATTATGTGAATTAATGCTTCGTGTTGCCTTTGAGTATTTGTGTATTAGTGGCCAAATAAATGACTTTTTAGAC
>SKHV01000416.1 GCA_007116765.1 Prolixibacteraceae bacterium
CTGCCGTTGCAGCTTTGGGCTGGAAAGGCAATTACTTTGTCGATGCCGACCATATCAACTTCAAAAACGTTGAAAATTTTGTTGAACCATCGGATTTTTTCACCATCGATGTGGCCGATTTTATTGGCGAAGCCTAGGAGCCCGAAAAAGTTGACGGATTCATTGCAAGGCATAAAACCTTTGTGGGAAAGCTTGAAATCCCGGGAATAGCAGACTCATTTAACGTGACCGAAGAGTGGCTGAAACAATTTGCAAACAATTATTTAAAAGCAATTGGCGAAGCGGCCAACGTTTACAATTACCTAGTTAAGAAAAAAGGCGAAGGCAATTTTGTGCCCGAAGTATCGTGCGATGAAACCGACACGCCCCAATCGCCACTCGACTTGGTCTTCATTTTGAAATTACTGGCCGACAACAAAGTGCCGGCACAAACCATTGCCCCGCGATTTTCGGGAAGGTTCAATAAAGGGGTCGATTACGTCGGCGATGTAGCTCAGTTCGAAAAAGAATTTGAGCAAGATTTGCTGGTGATAAAATATGCAATTAAAGAGTTCGGCTTACCCGACAACCTGAAATTGAGCGTACACTCCGGTAGCGATAAATTTGCCATTTACCCTGTAATTGGTAAGCTTATAAGAAAATACAACACCGGCATTCACATTAAAACAGCCGGCACCACATGGCTCGAAGAAATTGCAGGCCTTGCAGTTTCGGGTGGCGAAGGACTTGAATTAGCCAAAGAAGTATATGCTACTGCCCACAAGAAAATGGACGAACTTACCGCGCCTTACGCCTCGGTAATTGATATAAAGCCCGAAAACCTACCGGCTCCCGAAGTGGTAAATGGATGGAAGGCCGAACAATTTGCCAAAGCAATAATTCACGACCAAAGCTGTCCCGGGTTCAATCCCGATTTGCGGCAACTGATACATGTAGGCTATAAAGTGGCTGCTCAAAAAGGCGATGTGTACTTGAATTGCCTCAAAAAATTCGAGAATAACATTGAAAAACAGGTATTTGAGAATATTTTCGAAAGACATATAAAACGATTAGGCTTTTAAAAATGAATAGCATTAAAGCGGGCAATTTTGTCCGCTTTTTTAATACATTCCAGATCATAATATTCTTTGTGGTTTCATAAATTAGTTCTAATTTTATTGAAAATATAAATTTAGACGCCAAACCATGGAAAAGAATTCGGAACAGATTAAAAGAACGATAGAATCTATCGAACTGCTAAAGAAAGAAATTGAGTTCCTGAAATGTGATACCGACCAATGTAAAAAATCCATTTACACCATAATGGGTAATCTTAACCACGAAGTAAGAACGCCACTCAATGGCATTGTAGGTTTTTCCGAAATTCTGAATACAACTACACTCTCGCCCGAAGAAACAAAGCTTTATACCGGAGTAATAGAAGAAAGCAGTATGATGCTGCTTTCCATTATAAACGATGTAATGGAAATTGTAAAAATTGAAACCGGGCATTATACATTCGAAATTGAACCATTTGACTTAAACGACCTATTTTTTAATGTTTACATGGATTACCGCGACAGAGCCGAAAGCAAAGGCTTGCAACTTTTTTTGCAAAACCTTGTAAGTGAACCCTTCATTATAAACTCTTCGAATAATGCAATTAAAAGAGTGCTGGAAAAATTAGTCGACAATGCAATTAAATTCACACGTGAGGGATGGATCAAACTAAGCTATAAAGTACAAGACGAGTATATTGTATTCAAAGTGGAAGACACAGGAATAGGAATTCCTAAGCTCATCAGAGAAAACTTATTCACACGTTTCATTCACGAAGAAGTATCAAAATCGAGGAAAGTAAGTGGAACAGGGCTCGATCTCACACTTTGCAATTGTCTGGTCAATTTAATGGGAGGTAGTATTCATCATTTACCCGGAAGTGAACAAGGTTCTATTTTCAAATTCACAATACTAAACCACAAACGATAAGTATTCATTTTCATAAGACAAGGTAAGTATACCCGCATGTCAAATTGGGCTCAATCGCTCATTTTATATTCAACAACTACAAAATTCATCTTCAGAAGCTTGATTAAATAGCCTTTCGGCTTATTTGAATAAAACTATATTTTTTGTACCTTAGAATGAATACTTCCATTCATTATTGGAAACAATAGAGACAACAACCGTAATTAATAAGAACTTCTACACATTATAGTGTATCCTTTCTATAATGTGAGAAAATGTTCTAATTATATTATTTTTAAAAAACCGGCGAATAAAAACTCAGGCACATGAACATACAAATAAACGAATTACAAAAGCTCGATAAAATTGCCATCAATGTGAAGTCGCATAAATTGCTACGCAAATTATTGAACGAAAACCCCCACCTAGAAGAAATTATGCGAAACTCTCGCAACGAAACAGAAGCGCTCATTGGTGTAAAAAACAGGGTGCTCGACGAGCTGAAAAATAATCCGGTGGCATTAAAATACTATAAGGGCGAAACAAAAGGATTTCAGGAACTTGAAAAACTCGAATGGAAAGACTATGCATCAATAAGACTGCTTGACTATATCGATCATGCAGGCCGCGAATATCCCGATTTAAACCTGCGCGGCGAGTTGGCCATTAGCAACCCCATAAAAATGATTTGGCTGGCGGTAAACTATGGAACAGGCGGAGCAAAACCCTACTTTTTTAAAGATATGCTTCAGCTCTTTCGTCAATTCAGAGGTGCGCAAACACGAAAATTGCCATCAAAACAAATCATAGAGCAATGGATGAGTCGTTTTCCTTCGGGACTCGATCCACGCATTATCAAACTCAGAGAAGAAAACCGTGAACGCATAATCAATGTAATTATCAAACAATTTGACAGTAATGAAGTAAATAGCAAGCGCTATTATTTTGAGCCCGGCATGTCGTACGAGCAAAAATTTATGACCGTGATGAAATGGTGGGACGATCATAATTTCCATCTGAAATTTGCCGTACGAACGTCAAAATTACTTAACGAAATGCTTGGCGAATCGCTCGACCCTGACACAATGAAAATACTGAAAGAAGCCGAAAATGCAGGAATTCCATTCTTTGTGAATCCTTATTATCTTTCACTACTTCATGTTAGAGTACCTTATTTTGCAATAGGTGCCGATTTGGCAATTCGCGACTATATAATTTATCAGCAACAACTAATTCATGAATTTGGCAAAATCACAGCTTGGGAAAAAGAAGACACAGTAAAACAGGGTGAACCCAATGTTGCAGGCTGGCTTCTCCCCTCGCTCAACAATGTGCACCGGCGTTACCCCGAGGTGGCAATTCTTATTCCCGATACAATGGGAAGGGCCTGTGGCGGTTTATG
This sequence comes from Prolixibacteraceae bacterium, assembly GCA_007116765.1. Lineage (GTDB taxonomy): Bacteria > Bacteroidota > Bacteroidia > Bacteroidales > Prolixibacteraceae > Roseimarinus. The sequence continues at coordinate 3,350 of SKHV01000416.1, forward strand.
TGCTTCGTGCCAGCGAATGTATGATTTCCAGAGCGGACACTTAAACTTTAACCTCGAAAAGCTTAAGCCTACTGAAAGTTGGGATGAAAAACTTGAAAAGCTAATGCTCTATTTTGAAAACGACTCACAACTGCGCGACATTCTCATTACAGGAGGCGATGCACTGATGAGCGGAAATAAATCATTAAAAAAAATACTCGATGCCGTTTTACACATGGCAGAAAACAAAAAGAAAGCGAATACGAAAAGGAAACAGGAAGAAAAATATGCTGAAATACTGAGGGTACGATTGGGCAGCCGAATTCCGGTTTATTTACCACAACGAATAGATGATGAACTGATAAAAATATTGACTGAATTTAAAATTCAAGCAACTGATGTTGGAATCAAGCAATTTGTGATACAAACACATTTTGAGTCGCCCATGGAAATTACTCCCGAAGCGAAAACAGCTATAAGCAAATTGCTTCACAGTGGATGGCTGATAGTGAACCAGCTTGTTTTCACTGCGGCCGCATCAAGGCGCGGACACACTGTGAAACTCCGCAAAACATTAAACGATATTGGCGTGCTGAGTTATTACACCTTCACCGTTAAAGGATACATGGAAAACAATCATAATTTTGCCGTAAATGCCCGTTCTATTCAAGAGCAAATCGAAGAAAAGTCGATAGGCATTATACCTGAAAAATATTCAACTTTAGTCAAAGACTTTCCGCTTGAAGCACAACATACTGCAGAGAACATCGACAAAATAAGAGACACTGAAAACATACCGTTTTTAGCAACCGACCGAAACGTGCTAAACCTACCCGGAGTAGGAAAAAGTATGACATTCAGAACCATTGGAATTACAAGATACGGAAGAAGGATATTAGAATTCGACCACGATAAAACCCGAAAACACAGCCCAATTATTGACAAAATGGGCAAAGTAGTGGTAATAGAATCAAAATCGGTTTCAGAATATCTTGAACAACTTGAAAATATGGGTGAAGATATTAAGGACTACGAAGGATTATACGGTTATTCAATAGGTGAAACCGAAAATCGACATACAGTTTACGATTATCCCGACTACAATTATGAAATTACATCCGAGATCACTAATCTCAAGCTTTAGCGAAACCAATGCAACAAGCTGATTTTATGCACCTTTTTCAATGTTAAATAAATGTGAACTTCAGCCTTTTTTATTGCCGTTAAAATATTAAATTTGCACAACTATTAATTAAGAGTATTCTATGAAGGACAAGAACTTCAATTATTGCAAATCACTGACTGAATACAGAAGAGAAAAAACTGTTGCCATTGATATTGGAGGTGTACCTCTAGGAGGCGGAAGCCCAATCCGCATTCAATCAATGACCGATACCGACACGCTTAATACCGATGCCACAGTAGAACAAATAATCCGTATAATTAAAGCCGGAGCCGATTATGTACGCATCGCAGTAAAATAGTCGAAAGATGCCCATAACTTAAAAGAAATAAAAAAAACAATAAGAGATCTAGGATACAAAACACCTTTAATTGCCGATGTGCATTTTAGCCCGAAAGTAGCTGAAGTTGCCGCTCAGTATGTATCCAAAGTGCGTATAAATCCCGGTAATTTTTACGATAAAAGAGCCAATTTCAATACTTACACTTATACCGACGCTCAATATAAAAACGAATTAGAAAGTATCGAAAAAGCACTTATCCCGTTTATAAAAACCTGCAAAAAACACAAAACCACTGTACGTATTGGGGCAAACCAAGGATCTTTGTCCGACCGCATTATGAGCCGCTACGGCGATACCCCGGCAGGCATAGTAGAGTCGGTTATGGAGTATTTACGGATTTGCAATAAGCTCGATTTTCACGACATAGTGATCTCCATAAAATCGTGGAACACCCGCTTTTTGGTATATACCGTAAGACTCATGAATTTCAAAATGCGCCTCGAAGACATGAAATACCCCTTTCACATTGGTGTTACCGAAGCCGGAGAAGGAGAAGACGGGCGCATACGCTCAGCAGTGGGCATAGGCACTTTGCTAATCGACGGAATTGGAGATACTATAAGAGTTTCGCTAACCGAAAAACCGGAGAACGAAATTCCTTATGCACGTAAACTTGTAAAAGTAGTAGAAGAACGAAAAGGTCACGAACCTATAGACGCACCAAAATTTACTCAAACAAATCCGTTTGAATACGAACGCAGATATGGTCGCCCCGTACGTAAAATCGGAAACCGAAGGCTTCCGGTTGTAATTGCTTCATTAAACGGGAACAGCATTCTGGAAGTCTCGAACCTTAACGGGAGAACAGAACCCGACTATTATTACGACGGCAAAAACATACTCAATAAAAAAGGACGTAAATTCCCCATACTCACGCTCAGTGATTATTTGTACAACGACATTTACCAAAGTAGTCATCGCTTTATCAGGACTACCCGCAAAGAGTTTGTGGATTTCAAAAAAGACAATCCTGAATTAATTCCCAAGCTAAAGGTAGAACGGAAAGCAGTAATTCTGCTCGAGTCGGAGAATAAAAACCGATATGCCGATATGCGAGCTTTTTTCATGTTGCTCGAATCGATAATATGCAGACTTTCAGTAGTATTGTGGGGGCATTATAAAGAACAATCGCTTCAGGATTTGCAATTGAAAGCTGCAACCGACTTAGGGGGTCTCTTCATCGACGGATATGGCGATGGAATTTTGGTTACCAACGAAGGAAACAATATTTTTTATTCCGATTTGAAAAACACAAGTTTCATTCTGCTTCAGGCAACTAGAATGCGCACCTCCAAAACGGAGTTCATTTCGTGCCCCGGATGCGGCCGCACACAATTCGATTTGCACAAAACCACTTTAGAAATAAAAGCTCATTTTTCACATTTGAAAAACCTGAAAATTGGTATCATGGGATGCGTGGTGAACGGTCCCGGCGAAATGGTCGATGCCGACTACGGTTTTGTAGGTGCCGGAAGCGGAAAAATTAACCTTTACAAAGGGGCTAAAGTTGTTAAACGGCACATTCCGCATGAAGAAGCGGTAGAAGAGCTTGAACGTATTATTAAAGAAAACGGCGACTGGGAAGAACAATAGAGCCTATTCCTTCTTACTTAAGCGTTTGCTTACCACGCCTAAATCAAACGGCAACAAATCGAAAAGCCCTTTGCCGGTATAATGAAGCATTATGTTGCGAAGGTACATCACCATGCTTCCTAAATGGCCCAAAACCAATACTGGATCTGTGCGAAATAATCCATAAGTGAAAATTAACAGCGAACCACTTAAACTGATATACCAAAATCCCAACGGAAATTCAGATAGCTTATTTTTTTCTGAAACCAACCACTGGTAAACAAAGCGGAAAGTAAAAATCAACTGTGCAAGTATACCAAATAGGAATAACCACAAGGGGATATTTTCATTCTGCATAATTGAATTGAAGCTGTAGTTCCCTGACAGAATAAGCCACAACAAACAGGCAAAAGGCATCGTAATTACCAGCACCCGAAAGTAGAATGGAATTTTCGTCCATGAATTTTGCAATTGCAAATTTCGCACGTAAATAAAAAAAGTGATTAGCTGACCCAGAATAATCGCAAAATCTCTCCTTAAAATACCATATAAAATCATAAGAATTGAAGCCAACAAGCTCAATTGCCAAAAAACAACAGGAGATAAAATTTTACCGGCTTTTTCCGATTGAATCCATTGTACAATTGTTCGGGCAAAAAAGAGTATCTGAGACAAAAATCCCAGAATAAAAACAAAAATGCTTGTTGAACTCATTAAGGCATTATGCTATATTAGTGAAAACCTGCTGTACATCGTCGTCTTCCTCAATTTTATCAAGTAGTTTATCTACCTCTTCCAATTGTTCATCGGTCAATTCAACCGTATCGTTAGGAATACGCTGCAAATTTGCTTTTTTGATTTCAATACCCAGGTCTTCAATGGTTTTTGTCAATAAACCAAAGTCGGTAAAATCGGCATATGCATAATAAATGCCTTCGTTTTCCGAAAGCTCTTCAAGCCCACCGTCAATCAACTGCATTTCCAGCTCGTCCACCTCAACATTATCTGGTTTTTCAAACTCAACCACGGCCTTGCGCGAGAACATAAATTCCATAGAGCCTGAAGGCACAAGCCCTGTGCCCCATTTATTGAACATCCATTTCATATTGGCCACAGTGCGCGCATGATTATCGGTCATGCATTCAACCATAAACATAGTGCCATGCGGACCTTTGCCTTCATAAAGTTCTTCTACAAAATTTTCGGCATCTTTGCCCGATGCTCTTTTAATGGCTGCATCGATATTGGCCTTAGGCATATTTTGAGCTTTCGCATTTTGAATCGCTGAGCGTAAAGCAGAGTTCAAATCCGGATCTTCACCTCCGGCTTTAGCTGCTACTGTGATTGCCTTTCCCAATTTTGGAAAAATACGCGACATTTTGTCCCATCGTTTCTCCTTTGCTGCCCTGCGATATTCAAATGCTCTTCCCATTATAATCTATTTGATTGTTATCGAATTTATATTATGCGAAAATATAAACTGTTGCTACATTTTCAGCATTATTTACTAAAAAAAATCAGGTATTATTTTGATAAAAAAACAAACACGGGGCTTAAGTGCGAACAAACCATACATTATGTTCAAAATCAACAGATTCTTAAATAAAAATTAAACCGGTATGCGATTCATTCACTAGCTGTTTCGGGATTGAAAAATTGGTTTATCTTTGCGAAAAACAATGTTTAAAATAGACGGATTATCAAGGTTTTACAAATGAAGAACATACGAAATTTTTGCATCATAGCACACATCGATCATGGAAAAAGCACATTAGCCGACAGGCTTTTGCAGTTTAC
>SKHV01000400.1 GCA_007116765.1 Prolixibacteraceae bacterium
ACCTTTAAAAAAGGCTTACTTCAAAAAATGTTTGTGTAATGAAAAGGTGTAAATATTTTGTAAATACAATTACTTGTGGTACTTTTGCAGTAACAGAACCTGAGACGCATACCATAAGAACTGCTCTCGGGTCATTTTTTTTATATAGCTATGGCAACTAAACCTGCAAGAACCATAGCCCAGCAAATCGCATTGCTCAAATCTAGAGGAATGCTTTTTAGAAATGAAGATGACGCTCCCCACTTTCTTGAAAACATAAGCTATTATCGTTTAAAGGGTTATTGGTGGGATACCCAAGTCGAAAGAGTTAATCACAGCTTTCAACCCGACACCTACTTCGAAGATATTGTAGAGCGTTACAATTTTGACCGCCATCTAAGGCTCATTCTATTTGATGCCATCGAGCGCATAGAAATAGCGTTGCGTACCCAAATGATTTATCATTTATCGCTCTATCATGGTCCACTTTGGTATCAGGATGCCGGTCTTTTTTCAAATCCGGTTTACCATGCCAATAATTTATCCAATTTGATGCGCGAATTTGGTTACAGTCAGGAGATTTTCATAGTGGATCATAAAAACCGACATCCACATGATGATCCAGAAGCTTGGAAAATAATGGAAATAGCATCAATGGGTACCCTATCAAAATTCTACAAACAGCTAAAGCATAACCTTCCAGCTAAATCGGCAATTGCAAATGGGTTGGGGCTTAACCTGCACAATGAGCTTTCTAGTTGGTTAGAGGCGATAACCTACGTACGCAATATTGTAGCACACCATTCTAGGCTTTACAGTCGTGACATGGTGAAGCGTCCAATTCTCAATATTCGAAACCCGCAATCCGCATGGCTTAATAACCCTGTTTTAGAGTCACAGCAGAAAAAAGCATTTCTCATTATTTCATGTATGGTTTATATCTGCAACAAAGTAACTCCAGGACACCATGTAAAAGTCAAAATAAAAGACTTGATTCATGACAATTATACTATTCCAGTATACAAATTGGGCTTTTTGAATAATTGGGACCAACAAGCTTTATGGACATGACCACACAACCCGAACAAATATTAGAAAAAACGCTATGCCATGTATAGAATTGATAAAACATCAAACAACGTCATAAAGCTTGAAGAGCGCCTATTCAAAGAACTAAAAATTCGTGAACGCGAGCATCTGCAAGAATGGATTGCAAAGAACCCCGAAATGCTAGGGGAAGAACTTTTAATCATTCAGAAAGAATATGATGGATTTAATGATACCAACGAGCGCCTTGACCTCTTAGCCTTGGATAAGGATGGCGGTTTGGTAATTATAGAGAATAAACTTGATGACACAGGTAGAAACGTAGTTTGGCAGGCGTTAAAATATGCATCTTATTGCTCTACGCTCACCACCAATCAAATCATCAAAATATTTCAAGAGTATTTGGCTAAATCGGGAACTGAGGCGGATGCCAAGGAAAGCATTTTAGAATTTTTAGAGCGAGATGAAGAAGAGCTTTTACTTAATAGAGGCGACCAACGAATGATCTTTGTTGCCAACAACTACCGCAAAGAGGTTACTTCAACGGTGCTTTGGTTGCTCAATCACGATATTCAAGTGCAGTGCTTCAGAGCCGTGCCTTACAGCATGGGTGATGAGATGTTCCTGCAGGTGGAACAAATCATTCCACTTCCAGAGACTAAAGAGTTTATGATAGATGCGAAAGAAAAGGAAAAGGAAGAAAAGGACATTAGCAAAACTGTTGAGGAATCTGAAGCAAGACTAATCAAATTTTGGGGCCTCCTTAAAAATGATTTGAAGACACATAAAATTGACTTTTTGGATAGAGTAAGTGCAAAACCGCATTACAGCTTAGGATTTTGGAAAGGCAATGGAAAATTTGCGTTTTGTATTGGAAGGAACACCTTTAGAGTAGAATTATACTTTTCAAACGATCCCAATAAAATATTGATTGATGGCATGAGTAAATACAAAAATGACATTGATGATAAGTATAACGGCCATATCGTTTGGGAAAGATTGGAAAATAAAAAAGCATCTCGTATCAAGTTTGAAATGACGACCACAGAAGTAGGACAATTAGAAGGTCGTTTTAGTGATGAAGTGTATTGGCCTACCTTGATTGAATGGTACAGAGTAGCTATGAATAATTTTTATGAGACTGTTTATCCTTATTGGGAGAAGGTTCAGAAAGAACTTGCATAAATGACCACACAACCCGAACAAATATTAGAAAATAATTTAGTCACTCAGCTTGAAAGGTTGGGCTATCAAAAAGTGGTCATTCGTGATGAGAATGACTTGTTGGCGAATTTCAAAAGCCAACTAGAAAAACATAACAAAGTACAGTTAAGTGAGAATGATTACAAGCAAATCCTCAACTACATCAACAAAGGCAATGTATTTGAGCGAGCTAAAATATTGCGAGACCGTGTACCCTATACCAATGCCCAAGGCGACACAAAGACAGTAGAACTCATCAATCAAATTCATTGGTGTCAAAATGAGTTTCAGGTTACGCAGCAAATCGCCATGGAAGGCACACATAAAAACCGCTATGACGTAACTATTCTCATTAATGGTTTGCCTTTGGTTCAAATTGAATTAAAACGAAGGGGCTTAGAACTCAAAGAAGCATTCAACCAAACCAATCGCTACGAAAGACATTCCTATTGGGCAGGTCATGGTTTGTTTCAATTTGTGCAGGTTTTTGTCATCAGCAACGGAGTAAATACCAAGTATTACGCAAATGCACCGTTGAAGGCTCGTTCATTCAAACAGACATTTTATTGGGCTGATGAAAAAAACCGTTTGATTACGCAGTTGGCAGCATTTTCAGAAGTGTTTTTAGAGCCTTGCCACATTTCTAAAATGATTACCAAGTACACCGTATTGAACGAATCGCAAAAGATTCTAATGGTGCTGCGTCCGTATCAATTTTATGCCGTTGAAAATATTGTGGAGCGAGTAAAAACCACTACCAAATACGGATATATTTGGCACACCACAGGATCGGGCAAAACCTTAACGTCCTTTAAAGCGGCTCAAATTCTTACCAATTTACCACAAGTCCATAAAGTGGTTTTTGTGGTGGATAGAAAAGATTTGGATTACCAAACCACTAAAGAGTTTAATGCTTTTAGCAAAGGAAGTATTGACGGCACAAACAATACCAATACGCTTGTCAAACAGCTTTCAGGAGATAACAAATTGATTGTAACTACCATTCAAAAACTCAATACGGCAATCAGCAAAACCCGCTATTTGGGCAAAATGGAAGCTTTGAAAAATGAACGTATCGTTTTCATTTTTGACGAGTGCCATAGAAGTCAGTTTGGAAAAACCCATGAAGACATCAAGCGATTTTTTGAGAATTGTCAGATGTTTGGGTTTACAGGTACGCCCATCTTTGAACCCAATGCAGGGAAAAATGAATATGGTAAACGTACCACCAAAATGCTATTTGGAGATTGCTTGCATAAATATGTAATTACAGATGCCATTCGAGATGGAAATGTGCTTAAATTCTCAGTGGAGTACATAAGAACCTTTAAAAAGAAAGACCACATCCTAGACATCAATGTAGAAGCCATTGATGAAGCGGAAGTAATGGATGCACCTGTTCGCTTGGACAACATTACGGAATACATCATAGCGAACCACAACCGCAAAACCCATAGTCGAGAATTTACAGCCATTTTCTGCGTATCGAGTGTACCCATTTTGATTGAGTACTATAAAATGCTTTTGCAGAAAAAAGAGGAAGGGAAACACAATCTGCGATTGGCCACTATTTTCTCTTATTCTGCCAATGAGGAAGACAAAGATGCCGTTGGTTTTGTAGATGATGAAGAGTTTTTGATGGCAGCAGAGCCACAAGCCGAATATAACTCACAGCATACGAGAGACGAATTAGAAGATTTCATCAAGCACTACAACAAACAATTCGGCACAAATTACACGAGTAAAGACAATCAATCATATTACAACTATTACAACGACATAGCCAAGCGCGTAAAGCACCGTCAAATTGATGTTTTGGTTGTGGTTAATATGTTTTTGACAGGCTTTGACAGCAAGCATTTAAACACGCTTTATGTAGATAAAAACCTGAAATACCACGGTCTAATCCAAGCCTTTTCCAGAACAAATAGAATCCTTAACGAAGTAAAATCTCAAGGAAACATTGTTTGCTTTAGAAATTTGAAAGAGGCCACAGATGAAGCCATTACCCTATTTTCGAACAAGAATGCCATTGAAGAAATCATCATGCAGCCGTATGAGGAATATGTGGCAAAATTCAACCAAGCATTTATAGCTTTATTACAAATTGCACCAACGGTAAACAGTGTTAACGATTTACCAAGCGAAGAAGAAGAATTGGCTTTTATTCAAGCCTTTCGTGAATTGATGCGTTTGAAGAATGTGCTTTCCACATTCACAGAATTCAAGTTTGACGACTTGTCAATGACTGAGCAGTCTTTTGAAGATTACAAAAGCAAATACCTTGACTTATACGATAAGTCAAAAGCTCACAACCAAAAAGAGAAGGTTAGCATTTTAGGTGACATTGACTTTGAATTAGAGTTAATCCACCGAGACGAAATCAATGTAGCTTACATTTTGAAGTTACTCGCTAAACTAAAAGATGCTTCGCCTGAAGAACAAGAAAAACAGAAGAAAGCATTGATTGAAATTGTGTCAGGTGATGCGCAATTGAGAAGTAAGAGAGAATTGATTGAGAAGTTCATCCAAGAGAACTTACCTCATATTTCAGATTCGGACGACATTCCAGACGAGTTTGAAAGTTATTGGAATGAAGAACGGAAAGAAGCCCTCAAGAAATTAAGTGAAGAAGAAAGCCTTGACAAGGAAAAACTTCAGGATGTAATTGGTAAATACCTTTTTACAGAGAAAAAACCATTGAGAGATGACGTAATCGGACTTTTAAGCAAACGACCAACTTTAAAGGAACGAGCTACTGTTGCGGAAAGAGTAACTGACAAGATTTTAAAGTTTGTTGAGACCTTCATAAACGGAATAACAGGATGAACATAGTTAATTTATTTTTTCGGCTATTCTTAACCTTCAATGCAACATCATTGATATTAGTAGTCTTTTTGGTCAAAGAAGAAGTTACAGTCAATAATCTAAGCCCGTATTTGGAGTGTTTGCCTTCATTTGTTTCTTATATCATATATTTTCTTGTTCCAGTAATATTCACCTTTTTAAGTGTGTTGCTTGCAAAAGGTTTAGGTGATGACAGTATTGAAAAAGAAGAAAATACCAATTCACCAATAACAGCGATTGAGCAGGCAAACAATGCGTATTTACCGAGCTATTTGGGGTATTTTTTTGTCGCTTTAAGTGTTCCGTTTTATGACACATTGATTTTTGTTTTTGCCATTTTGTTCATTTTCACGTTTTTGTCACAAACATTATATTTTAATCCTCTCTTCCTTTTCTTCGGATTTCACTTTTACTATCTGACTACAGAGAATAACATCAAAATATTCCTCATAACGAAAAGAATTCTCAAAGACCCAAAAGATTTGGAGTTTCCAGAATTGAAACGAATAAACGACTTCACGTTTATTGAAATTAAAAAAATATGAATCATCTATTAGCTAGAACAACAGGAAAAAAGGGAAAGCTTTATAAAGTGCTTTCTAAACAGGACATATATAATTTACCAGATGATCTTGATAGTACTGTTGTCTTTGATTCAGATTACAAATTAGAAGATGATGAATGGTTTGCCATTACAAACTTTTCAGAAGAAGAATACTGTCTAGATTTTTTAAAGAACAAGTTTGTTTCAGCTGAATATGTTCAAATTCCAAAGTCTGAATTCACAAAAATGGATTTTTTATGTGCCTATCAAAGTGGTGTGTTTTATTTTCAGAAGGTGACGTCTAGCCAGATTATAAGACGCAAATACTTTTCAATTTCAGATGACCCTGTATTGAAAGACCAAGAGCCAATCGTCATCATTAACAGTATGCCTGATGCAATTTACGTCAAGGACAATGATACCTTATATTTCAAGAAGCTTACATCAATAACAACTATTTTTAAAGGCATCTACAAACTATACAAAGAAGCAACTCAAGAAGAAACGGAAGAGTTTTTACAAAATGACTTCATTAATTTATCAGATGACTATTCAGCTGATTCAGTGAAAAAGGCAAACAGAAAGAGAATTGCAATGGCTATGGAAACATTGCAAAAGTTTAGTGCAAAAGAGAAAAAGAGCATTTTCCGTTATATCCGAGAATATTGTGAAGACTTAAACTATGATGAGAAAAAAGGAGAATTCAACATTTCCAAAGAGGATGAATTGAAGAAGTTGCTTTTCGGAATAGAAGAACGTTATTACACAACAAGACAAGGAAAAGAAAAAAGATTAGCAAACTCTGTAACGAAGCTATGATGCCACCGCTCAACAGCCACACACATTACCAAGCCGCTCAAACCAGCCGCACGAGCCAAAGCTTGTCAATAAGTGTGTCTGAGCCAACGCACGGACGAAAAGAAAGCACGGGCATACAACATTGTATAAAAGCAATAGCGGGTGATTTGGCAAAATCAAGCTCAGTGCATTTAATAAACTTTTGTGGTGGCGGACAGGTAATCGCCTTGAAAACCGCTACTGCTCTTATACTTGACCGTTAGCGAAAATTAGAAATAGACTTTAATGAACCCAAAAGACCGCTTCGGAATAATTAATAGCATTGCGCTCCACTTACAAGATGAATATAATACTTCTGGAATCAATATGCTTCTTGAAGGCTATGGCATCAAGACTGAAAACATAACGTCAGTCAACAGTAAAAGAACCTATGTTATTGGCCTTTTAAAGTCTGAAAAAGAAGAGTTGTTAATAGATATAGCCAAGGATTTAGAACTTAAAATAGAATTACCAATTACAAAAACTACAGAAAAATCACATATGAAAATATTCATTTCCCATTCGTCTAAAAATGCAAATTATGGAAATGCTTTAGTACAATTGCTCACAGGAATCGGTATAAAGAGTGAGCAAATAATCTTTACAAGTAATTCTGCCTTTGGTATTCCAATTGGTCAAAATATCTTCAATTGGTTAAAAGATAGAATAAATGAAAAACCATACGTAATTTATCTTCTTTCGCCAGAGTATTATTCAAGTGTTGCTTGTTTAAATGAAATGGGAGCTGCTTGGATTATTGAAAACCAACATTCAATGATTTTCACACCCAACTTCAAACTAGATAGTTATGAATTTCAAAATGGTGCTTTAGATCCTAGAGAAATTGGTTTTTATATTAATGATGAGGATAGGTTGACTGGTTTCATTGAATCTTTAAAAGATGCATTTGAAATATCTCCAAATCAAGTTTTAATAAATCAAAAATGTAGAGATTTCATTCAGCAATTAGAAGCATTCCCAAAGGCGCCAATTATTTCATCAGTTACTAAAGAAACAGAAAAAATTGCATTAAATACTAAAACTGAAGAAACTGTAAAACCTAAAACTGAAAAAAGTTCTTCGAACAATGCTGTTAACAGATACTTCAATGATTTAAATAATGGAAAATTAAAAGATGAGGAAGTATTGATAATACAATATGTAATTGACACTGCCAGATATAAACTTGGGACTGGCTGGCAAGAAAGCAATGAACAGGAAAATATTAAAGTATGGGAGGATTTGAATGAATTAAATAATACTCTTTCCCAGAATTACAGCACCGCTTTACGTAGATTGGATATGAGAAAACTTATAGAAGTATCTGATTTCACTGGCCATGGTAATCCAAAAGAATATCAGTTTATTGAAGAAATGCAAAATGAGCTTTTAGATTTACCTCAAGAATTTCATAATAAAGTGACTGAAATAAAAGAAAGAATTTCGGAAGACAGGTTACCTTTTTAAAAAACTTTCGCTAACAGCTAAGCTTTCGTCCCGCTCGAAGAGCCAACGATGAAAGCGATGTTGAACGGTAACTTCGGTACCGGTGATTATGGGGACAGCGTTGCCTGCCTTTTGTTCATGTATTCCGGTGTCATCAAAAGACAATGGGGCTTTTATTACATCATGACCAAAAAGACCATTCAACATGCTTCAGCGGATGTTGGCTTGATCTTCACTGCTTTTGATTTGTTCGGGATGGCAACCCCCCATTTTCAAAATCA
>SKHV01000454.1 GCA_007116765.1 Prolixibacteraceae bacterium
GCTGATACGATAAAAAAACCCGTCATTTTTTAAAACGACGGGTTTTTAGGTTTTGGGTCAAATTATTTGTGTGAATTCATCGCTATTTCTTCAGTACTTTTTTCAGTACTTCTTCTTTGCTGATTTTTTTGGTGCAGAAGAACCAATCCTTACACTCAAGGCCTTCTTCTTTACCTTCCATACGGTCCTGTGCTGTTCCACACGAGCCGGCAGGTGAGATAATTACATCGTCGCCCGGACGCCAGTCGGCAGGAGTTGCTACTCCAAATGCATCGGCAGCCTGCAAGGCAACTACTGCACGGTACAATTCGTCGAAATTACGTCCCAAGCTAAGCGGGTAGTAAATAATAGTACGGATGGTTCCTTTTGGGTCGATAATGAATACAGCGCGTACAGCTTTGGTGTTGCTTTCGCCGGGCATCATCATGCCGTATTTTTTGGCCACTTCCATGGTGATGTCTTCAATGAGCGGGAATTTTACTTCCACGTTTTTCATTCCTCGGTATTCGATTTTTTCCTTAATGGTACGCAGCCATGCAATGTGGCTGTAAAGTCCGTCAACCGAAAGGCCTACCAGTTTAGTGTTTGCTTCGGCAAACTGGTCTTCCATGCTTGCAAATGTCATGAATTCCGATGTGCAAACCGGGGTGAAGTCGGCAGGGTGGCTAAAAAGTATTACCCAGCTTCCTTTGTAGTCCGAAGGAAAATTAATGTCGCCTTGAGTGGTTACTGCTTTGAATTCGGGAGCTGCTTCGCCAATGCGCGGCATGGCATAAGCTAATTGATTTTCATTGTTTGTTTCCATTTTAAATTATTTTTTATGGTTATTGAAATTGATTTATACTTCTAACAGACTGCTTAAGCTAATGTTGAATTTAGCATCCATAATTTTTTCTCGGTACCCGAAATAAGGTCGCTCATCATAGATGCGGTTGCTTCGTCTTCGTTTTCGCCTGCAAGTTCAAGAATGCTGCGGTATTGCTTTAACAGATCCTCAAAGTTGTTTACTGCAATTTTAAGGCTTTCCCTGCCTTTGGGTACTTCGGTAACAGGCTTAATTGATGCATATTCGAGATAATCCTTGAACTGATGCAAAGGTACACCGCCCAGCATAAGTATGCGCTCTGCAACTTCGTCAATTACATCGGCTGTTTCGTCGTAATACTTCTCGAACAGGTTGTGAAGCATGTAAAAATCGGGACCTTTCACCAACCAGTGCAAGGTGCGTTGGTTTTGGTAAACTATTTGAAGGTCGGATAACAACTTGTTCAATTTGTCAATTACTTTTTGTGTTACTTCATTTGCTTTCATGATATTAAATTTTAGTGTTAATAAATTCTTTTGTTGTTTTTGATAGCTCAAAGGTAATATTGCTTATATTTATGTTTGTTTATGTATGTATAAGTAAAGAGTTATATTATGACCTTGTTGCAATTAAAATATATTCTGGAACTGTCGAATTATAAGTCGTTTTCCCTTACTGCGAGTAGGCTTAATATCTCGCAGCCGGCATTGAGTATTCAGGTTCATAAGCTTGAAGAGGAGCTGGGTATTCAGATCTTTAAACGTTCGCATAGTAAAATTACCTTAACGGCCGAGGGTGAAATGTTTGTGGAAAAAGCCAGGGAACTCATCCAACTATCTGAAAAATTGAAAGACTTGCCTTTTGATTTGGAGAATAAACCAGAAGGAACACTTAGGGTGGGAGTGATTCCAACCCTGGCGCCGTATTGGGTGTCGCTGTTTATGAATAATTTTTCAAAGAGTTACCCTTTAATAAAGCTTACAATTGTTGAAATGAAAACCGAAGATATCGTGCGCGATTTGAAGAACGGTTTTATCGATGCCGGTTTCGTCTCAACTCCGATACAGGCTTCAGGCCTTGTTTTTGAACCATTGTTTTACGAACAGTTTTTCCTCTATGTTTCGGAGAAGCATGAATTGTATGAGTACGATGAAATTGATTTGAACGAGGTGGACTTAAAAGAAATGTGGTACTTACAAGAGGGGAATTGTTTTCAGAATCAGGTGGATTCGGTATGCGTGTACGCCAAAGAACCGGGCGAATTCCAAAACGTGGTGTATCTTTCCAATTCAATCGAATCGCTTTGCCGGGTGGTTGAAAATGCAGGTGGCATTACCTTTATCCCCGAAATGGCAACGCTTTCGGTAAGTTCCGAAAAGGAGAACATGATTAAAGAAATTGCAGGTTCGAAACCGGTGCGCGAAATAAGCCTGGTAACCACAAAATTATCTCGTAACGAGCGCCTTGCATCGCTTTTGCTCAGTGAGGCCATGAAAGTAATCCCTAAGCGCATGAAAACAAAGCCTCAAGCAAAAAGCATCGATACGGGGCTGAAGTTTTAGAGTAATATCGATTTGTTTTGTATTTTGATGGTATGTCCGACTCAGTAAAAACTATAAAGTTAAGATGAGTATAAATTCGCACATAAAAAACAACTATAAAGTTGCACAATATAGAAGTACGACTTATCTTTGTAATAACTTCATTTGCACATGGCATCAAAACAAGAAGTTGAAACATACTTAAAGGAACTAAAGGTGAAAATGGATATTTTCGGCATACTGTTTCTTGATGACCGCGGCAAGAATCAACAAACGCTGCACGATTTAGAAATTTCACCTGCCAAACGAAAAGAAATTTTAAGTTCTTTAAAGATCGAAGATTATTCGCAAGGGCCTTTAGATGAAAAAATGCGTGGCATATTGCCTATGTGGGTTTTTGGCAAACAAGTAAAAAAGGATGAAGTGTACATCAAAGTAAGTATGGGAAATGAAAACAACGGAGCGGTTTGTATTTCATTTCATATTGCCGAACACCCTATGAATTATCCATTTAAAAAATAAACACACATGAAAAGTCCATTTACAGGTAAAGAAATGAGCATTGTAAAAGAGTGGAGAACCATGAGTTTTCGCAAAGACGAATTCAAGGTGTTATTTCATTCGTACAAATGCGAAGATACAGGTGAGCAATTTGAGGATGATGCATTTGCCCAATTGAATTACAATCAATTAGTAAATCAATACAGGGTTAAATACAGCATCCCCTTTCCTGAGCAAATTATTTCAATTCGGGAAAAATACAATCTGTCGGCAGTAAAAATGTCCGAAATATTAGGTTTCGGCACAAACGGATATCGCCAATACGAAGGTGGCGAAGTACCAAACCAATCAAACGCTAAATTAATTCAGTTAGCCGACGACCCTCATGAGTTTAAAAAACTGGTTAATTACTGCACAACACTTGACCAGAAAATCATAGAAAAAACACATAATACAATTGATAATTTACTGGAAGAACAAAAGAAGAACAAATTTGAAAAGCAATTGGAGAATTACTTCTTTGGAACATGCCTTCCCAATAATTTGACAGGTTTTAAAACACCAGATTTCAGGAAGTTTTCTGAGATGGTTGTGTTTTTTACCACAAAACTTGAACCATGGAAAACCAAGTTGAATAAGCTGTTATTCTATGCCGATTTTATCATGTATAAGCAATCGGGGTTTTCAATGAGCGGTGTTCAGTATCGAGCAATTCCAATGGGGCCTGTACCTAAAAATTTCAACAGCATTTTTGAATACTTAGCCAATAAAGACGTGTTGGATATTTATTATACAAATTTTGCCGATGGTGGTACGGGTGAGCAATTTAAGCCAAATCCAAACAAGACTTTTGATAAGGAATTGTTTACTGAAAATGAATTGCAAATATTAGAATCGGTTGCGGAAAGATTTAAAAACACATCGACTAATGAGATAATTGAAATCAGTCATAAAGAAAAAGCCTGGATTGATAATGTTACAGAGAAAAAACTGATTGATTATAATTATAGTTTTAAATTAAATTGAGTTTTCTTGCGCGCACCGTCCCTTCGTTCTTATCTTCCCATCTAAATGATACGGATAGAAATAATAAGAAATTACCGGTTTACCGGCACCGAAAAAGCCAGCATGCGCGAGTTGTATTCTATGCGTGCCAATTGCCCCTCGGGAGTGGTTTCGTAATCGAAACGTTCGTTGGAGTTGTCGCGGAAACGGTCAAGTACCCCATGTGTTAAACGGGCTAAGTGCTGGCGCGGCTCCATATTGTTTACCCGCTCAGCAAGCCATTCGCCCAGACTTGGAAATATTTCAGTATCGGGTATTGTTGCTGGAGATGTATTGAATGTGGCCAGGTTAAAGTTCATTTCTGAAATTGCTGTAGACTTAATGCTTACCTCGGCCGATGCCAGGGTTTCGAAAGCAAACGTTTCCCGGGCCGGTGCTATGGGTTCGTCGCGATGCTCTTCCGCTTGTTCTTCCGTTGATTCTTTCGCACGGCTTACAGTGCGTGTTGTTTCTATGAGTGTAAGCGGGGTCGATTTTTCGGTAATTAACTTCGTTTCAAAACTGATGGGCAACTCAGCGATTTGCACTTCGGGTATTTCGTGATATTGTGTATCGGTACTGAACCAGAAAATTGCAGCTAGTACAATTGCGGCTGCGGCCGAAATCCAATAAAGCGGCACAACTTTTCTTCGTTTTAATTTTGAAATTTGTGTGTATGTGACGTTTTCGTCGGGTATTAATTTGGTGGCCTTGAAAAGCTTATATTCGTTTGCTGCCTTAGGCGAGTGTGTAAGGTATTGCTCAAATTCAGCCCGTTCGGCATCGTTCATGTCATTCTCTAATGCTTTGATGCAGCTCACTTGCAGTACTCCGGGCTCGTCGAAATCCGATTTCAGCAAATGTGAATAGTCGTAATCAGGCCTTTCATCATTAACTATGCTGAACTCATTTATCCCTTCCAGTTCTTCATCCAAATCGGGGTTTTCACGCAAAAAGGCATGCATATCTTCTTCCATACCGGCGGGCAGCTTGCCATCGAGATAGTCGATAAAAATGCTTTCGTAATTTTCGCGTGTAATCCTCATTATATAACTCCTTCCAGTTGTCCTATGTAATTCTTCAAAAATACCCGTGCCCTGTAAATATAAACTTTTACCTGCGATTCAGTAAGACTGCATAATTCTCCAATTTCTTCGTAGGAGTATCCTTCGTAATCGCGCAAAAGTAATACCGAACGCTGCATTTCGGGCAGTCGTTTTAATCCTTCGTCGAGAACTTCTTTCAAATCGCTGTATTGTTTCGAGTGCGATACTTCGGGCATTTCGGCCGTATCGGTCACAATCATGCGGTTTTCCTTCCTCACCATATCCACCAGTGCATTGTGGGCAATGCTGAACAGGTACGATTTTCCCTTTTCAAAACTTATGTCGCGGTGGTTGCGCCACAGTTTTTCAAAGCTGTCCTGCACCAAATCATTGGCTCTTTCTTCGTCCCTGATGTTTTTTACAAGGTAACGAAAAAGCTTGTTTGCATTTTGCTCAACTATCTGGTTGTACTCACCGGTGGTCATCTTTCCTTTTAGGTTTACATTGTATTTGACGAAGATGTTTGAGAAAAGTTACAATTTAGAAAAAAAACATTGTTTATAACTTTTTTGAACTCCTTAATTCCATTCATTGTTGACAATAGCGTATGCTGAATGATTCGATTTAAGCAAAAGGAAATTCGTATTTTTCAACATTATATATTTGATTGCATTTAATTGTTTAATTTTAAAGTTCGGTTTCGCGCCGTTTCCTAAGAATATATTTCACTGAAAAACAGAAAATTACAATGAAGCCATTTGTTCACCTCCATGTACACTCACAATATTCAATACTCGATGGGCAAGCCAGTGTAAATGCGCTGGTAAACAAAGCCGAAAACGATGGGATGAAAGCCCTTGCGCTAACCGACCACGGCAACATGTTTGGCATTAAAGAGTTTTGGAATGCTTGCAGGTCGAAAAAATATGGCAATCCCGATGTCCCGAAGGAAGAATGGTTCAGGGTAAAACCTATTTTGGGTTGCGAAACGTATGTAGCATCCAACGGCATTGAGAACAAAACCGGCAAGGAAGACCGCTCGGGCGAACACCTCGTGTTGCTTGCTAAAAACTACACAGGCTATAAAAACCTGTTGAAAATGGTTTCCATTGCAAATATTAAAGGCTTCTACTACAAACCCAGAATTGACAAGTCTATTTTGGAAAAGCACAAAGAGGGATTAATTGTTAGCTCGGCATGCCTTGGTGGCGAAATACCCCAAAAAATTATGGACGGCGATATTCCCGGAGCAGAAGAAAGCATAAAATGGTTCAAATCGGTTTTTGGCGACGATTTTTACCTGGAGCTGATGCGCCATCCAACCAATTCGCCCCGCGAACGGGAAGATGTTTATGAAAACCAGGTAATGGTAAATAAGGCCTTGATCGAACTGTCGAAAAAGACAGGGGTCAAGCTCATTGCATCGAACGATGTGCATTTTACCAATGAAGCCGACGCCGATGCGCACGATATCCTCATTTGCCTGAACACGGCCAAGAATTACGACGATGAAAACCGGATGCGCTACACCAAGCACGAGTGGTTTAAAACCACCGTCGAGATGAACCAACTTTTTGCTGATGTTCCCGAGGCCTTGGAGCATACCCAGGAAATAGCCGATAAGGTTGAAGTTTACGACCTTAATTCCGACCCAATTATGCCCGAATTCCCTATTCCGGCCGATTTTGCAAAATGGAACGATTATCTGGCAAAATATTCCGAGGAAGACCTCAAAAAAGAATTTGAGCGCTACGATAAAATGGGCAGCTACGAAAAAGTACTGCGGATTAAATACGAATCTGATTACCTGCGCCACCTTGTTTACGAGGGTGCTAAGGAACGTTACCCCGAAACGCTTGAAGACTGCCGAGAGCGTATCGACTTTGAGTTGGATACCATTAAGCAAATGGGGTTTCCGGGTTATTTCCTTATCGTGGCCGATTTTATACAGGCTGCCCGCGACATGGATGTGATAGTTGGCCCCGGCCGGGGTTCGGCTGCAGGCTCGGTGGTGGCCTACTGCGTGCAAATTACCAATGTTGACCCCATACACCACAACCTGCTTTTCGAGCGTTTCCTGAACCCCGACCGTATTTCAATGCCCGATATCGACATCGACTTTGATGATGACGGAAGGCAGTTGGTGCTCGACTGGGTTACCAGAAAATACGGGCAGGATAAAGTGGCCCACATTTGCACCTTTGGAACCATGGCCGCTAAAATGGCCATTCGCGATGTGGCCCGCGTATTGCAATTGCCCTTGCCCGAAGCCGACCGCCTTGCCAAAATGGTGCCCGAAACACCTAAGATTACACTTCAGAAAGCATATATCGAAAGCCCCGAGCTGAAAAACGAAAAATCATCATCAAATAAGCTGATTGCCGACACCATTCGGTTTGCCGAATCGCTCGAAGGCTCGGTGCGGCAAACCGGGGTACATGCCTGTGGGGTACTCATTGGTCGCGACCCGCTGGAAGAGAACATCCCCATTATGCCCACAAAGGAAGAGGAACTGTACACAACCCAGTACGACGGGCGCTACGTAGAGGAAATCGGGCTTTTGAAAATGGATTTCCTGGGATTGAAAACCCTGTCGATAATTAAAGAATGCCTCGATAATGTTAAGCTTTCAAAAGGTCTGGAAATTGACATTGATGCCATACCTTTCGACGATGAAACCACATACGAGCTTTTTTCAAAAGGCGATACTACCGCAATATTCCAGTTCGAATCGCCGGGAATGAAAAAGTGGCTGCGACTTTTGCAGCCCAACCGATTCGAAGACCTGGTGGCAATGAACGCTTTGTACAGGCCGGGGCCTATGGATTATATACCCAATTATGTAAACCGGAAACACGGCCGCGATCAAATTAAGTACGACCACCCCATGATGGAAACCTACCTGAAGGACACATACGGGATTACTGTATTTCAGGAACAGGTTATGCTCCAGAGCCGTGCGTTGGGAGGCTTCACCCGCGGGCAGTCTGACACCTTACGTAAGGCGATGGGTAAAAAGAACCGTCAATTGATGGATAAGCTCAAAGAAGAATTTATTAAAGGATGTTTGGCCAACGAGGAGTTTATTGAAAAATGCCCCGAAAAAGACCCCAAGAAACTAATCGATAAAATTTGGCGCGACTGGGAAGCATTTGCCCAGTATGCTTTCAATAAATCGCACTCGGTATGTTATGCCTACATTGCCTATCAAACAGGTTACCTTAAAGC
>SKHV01000468.1 GCA_007116765.1 Prolixibacteraceae bacterium
AGGGAAAAGCCCCCAGCGTGTTTCAGGAGAAAACCTTGAAGTACCATCGTTACGAAGAGTAAATGTTGCCATATACCTGTCTTTAAATATATAATTGGCACGTCCGAAAAAAGAAACAAGATAGTACTCGGTAGGATAAGTATGAGGTTCTTCTAATGTTTTATTTCTGGCAATATTATAAGCTTCTAAGAAGCTTTCGCGGTAAAAATGTTGCCACGAATATCCGCCCATAACATCAACACGGCTATCGATAGCTTCAAATTCATTAGCGTAATTCAAATAAAAATCCAAGAGTTGATTTCTCTTATCCTGAGTATAATATCGGTCTTCACCTCCTCCGCTAATTGCGTCAAAGGTCCAGGGTGCATTTTCGTCGACAATAACAGTGCCTTCGCTGGTTGAGTAGTCGTAACCAAGGTTAAGGTTTGCTCTGAGCTCGGGTAAAAAATGAAACTTATAATCGAGCTGCAAGTTTCCAATGCTGGCCATTACTGTTGAAAGATCTTCTCTCATATTAAGAAGAGCCAGCGGATTTGATGGAGCAACAGTATTGGGATTGCCGTCAGGCTGTGTCCATGTGAAATAGCCGTTGTAATCTTCGTTATTGTCCATTACAGGTTGCGTAGGGTCGAAACTTACGGCACTACCAATTGCTCCCTGATCGGCAAAACGGTTGTTGGTATACATACCCTTAAGGTTAATATTAGCCTTTAGATGTCTGTCTAAAAATTCGGGATTCAAATTAAGAGAACCGGTAAACCTTTCGAAAGTTGAAGTTTTCAATAAACCTTTTTGATTAGAATAGCCAACACTTGCACGGTATGGCAAATTGCCTGCTGCACCTGTTAGGCTAATGTTATGGTCGGTTCCAATTGCGGTTTGGAAAATTTCATCCTGCCAGTTTGTGTTATAGTCTCCCACAATATTTGCTGCCAAATGAGCCGAGGGAATATCTTGAATGATCTCTCTAAACTCATCAGAGCTTAGCACATCGATTTTTCCGGTGCGTGTTCCTACCGAAACATTTCCGGTATAGTTAATGCTTAATGGAGAACCAATGGAACCCTTTTTTGTAGTAATCATTACTACGCCATTGCTTGCACGCGAACCGTAAATTGCAGTGGCCGAAGCATCTTTTAATACGGTAAAAGTTTCTATATCGTTAGGGTTAATAGTGCTTAGCGGGTTTCGCATTCCCGAAATACCTTCGCTATCGATGGGTACACCATCTATAACTATAAGAGGGTCGTTGCTGGCCGAAAGTGAAGATCCACCTCTTATTCGGATAGTTGCCCCCGAGCCCGGTGCCCCACCTCCGGTCGTAATTTGCAGACCAGGAATTTTACCTGTAACAAGTTCTTGTGCCGAAGTAATGGCTCCCTGATTGAAATCGCCAGATGAAACTGCAGAAACAGAGCCTGTGGCATCTTCCCTCCTAACTTGTCCATAACCAATAATCAGCACTTCACCCAACGCAGCTACGTCGGTAAGCAGAGCAACATTTATAGTGGCCTGACCTGTTACCTCAACTCTATGCCGTTCGTAACCAATGTAGGAGTAAGTTAATGAATTCCCGGGGGTTGTACTGATGAGATACATTCCGTCAAAATCGGTAGTTGTGCCTATGCTTGTACCTTCAACAACTACAGTAACACCGGGAAGCGGCTCTCCGGTTTGAGAGTCGCTTACCATACCGGTAATTTGTACTGTTTGTGCCAAAGCCAAATGTACGAAAGCCAACATTACTATAGTAAGTAGTGTGACTATTTTCTTTGTAAAGATTCGTGTCATATTTATAGATTTAGGATATAAAATTTCTTTAAGAACAATGTTTTAAGCATGATAGGATATAATATTTTTTACTATTCCACTTAATTTAATTGAATAAAAAATGTAATTTATGCTTCATTTTCCCCTTTTTGCAAAAAATCTTAGCACAATTTAAGGTATTTTAATCGACAAAAACTACGATTTAAAGAGTAAGCAGATAAAAAATGCATCGCAAACGATTTCGCAAACGTTTGCGAGAAACATGTTATAAAACACATTCTCTGGTTATTATATTTCTTTCCATAAAATTCTTTGATTATTGTAAGCACCATTCTTACCTTAATCATATTATTTTTCTATCTTTATACTACACATTTGTATATATTATAATGAGAAGCAATCAGGTTACCATTAAAGATATAGCCCGTGAGTTGGGCGTTTCTCCATCAACCGTTTCAAGAGCATTGAAAGATCACCCCGACATTAGCCCTGAGACGAAAAGAGAAGTGAAAGATTTGGCTGAAAAGCTAAATTACCAACCCAATGCAATTGCCCTCAGTCTTAAACATTCACGCAGTTTTACTCTGGGAGTGATTATACCTGAAACCGTTCATTATTTTTTCTCGTCAGTAATTAGCGGAATTGAAGATGTGGCCTACAATGCCGGTTTCAATATGATGATTTGTCAAAGCAACGAACTTTACGATCGTGAAAAGTCAAATGCAAACATGCTGTATTCCAACAGAGTTGATGGTTTACTAGTGTCAATTTCAAAAGAAACTATTGATTTTAATCATTTGCTTTTTTTTCAACAGAACAATATTCCAGTTGTATTTTTTGACAGAACTACCGACGATTTTCCCTGCGATCAGGTAATTATCGATGACTATACGGCTGCATTCAATATTGTAGAATATATGATTAAAAGAGGCCATAAAAACATAATCCATTTGGCAGCTCCACAACACCTTCAAATTGGCTTTAAACGCCGAAAAGGATATCAGGATGCACTACTTAAGCACGGACTTCCGTTTAGTGAAAAAAATATTGTGCTGGCCGATAAATTTGACATGTCAACCCAAGCTGTAGAAAAAATAATACAACAGGAAAACATACCTGATGGTATTTTTGCAGTAAACGATCTCACCGCGCTAGGTGCAATTAAAGCACTTAAACGCAACAACATTAGAATTCCCGACGATGTGGGTGTAGCAGGTTTTGGAAATGGACAAAATGCCATTCTTACCGATCCTCCACTTACAACTATCGATCAAAATGGCTATAAAATGGGAATCAAAGCTGCCGAACTTTTATTAAAACGAATAAGCAGTAATGTTACAGAATTTGCACACGAAAAGCATTATATCGAAACTGAATTAATAGTCAGGGAATCGATTAGATAATATTTTCCAAAAAAAATCATTTGTTTTCGCAAACGTTTGCAACGGTACTTCCATAATGTAAAAGCTCTGAAATACTTAATATGTGGGGGTATCCAAACTACATAGCTGTTGCATAAAATAAAATCAATACGTATTTTTGAACTGTAATTAAGCTTCATTTTTATATGCCGTAACCTTTCGGCAAACTTTTCTTTTTGCAAAAATCTACGCAAAAAACTTCGCGTACAGTTATAGGTATGTGATCAGTTAATCAATTATAAAAATAATAAGATGAGTAAAAAGCCCAGACTCAGTTTTTGGCAAATCTGGAATATGAGCTTTGGATTTCTTGGGATCCAGTTCGGTTTTGCCTTACAAAATGCAAATGTCAGTCGTATTTTTCAAACCCTTGGTGCTGAAGTTAACGAATTGGCAATTTTGTGGATTGCAGCCCCGGTAACGGGTTTGATAGTACAGCCAATTATTGGCCACTACAGTGATAAAACATGGACCCGCATGGGGCGCCGGAGGCCTTATTTCTTGGCCGGGGCAATTATGGCCTCAATGGCATTGTTCATTATGCCAAACTCACCTGCACTTTGGGTGGCAGCAGGTATGCTGTGGATAATGGATGCATCGATTAACGTTGCAATGGAACCTTTCCGTGCCTTTGTCGGCGACATGCTTCCAAACGATCAACGTACACTCGGCTTTTCAATGCAAAGCTTTTTTATTGGCTCAGGTGCAGTAGTTGCTTCGGCATTACCTTATATATTGACCAACTGGTTCAATGTTCCCAATACTGCCGACCCCGGTCAAATCCCAATGTCAGTAAAACTGGCTTTTTATATAGGTGCAGCGGTATTCTTTTTATCGGTTATGGTCACAATTCTTACCACGAAAGAATATTCGCCCGAACAACTTGAAGAGTTTGAAAAACAACAAAAGAATTACGAAACAATAAAACAGGATGTTTACGACAAACCTGTTGAAACATCTCATTTTACTAAAACCGGAAGCGTTTTTGGAATTTTAGGTGTTGCTATTTTGGCTGTAACATATTTTGCCGGACTCGAAAAAGAGCTATATATTCTTGGAGCACTTCTAACTGCTTTTGCCGTGCTCATGTACTTTTCAATATTCTTAAAACAAAGAAATGGCGAAAAGGGTATGTTGGTTGAAGTGTTTTCGGATTTATTACGGATGCCCACCACCATGAAGCAACTTGCCGTAGTACAGTTTTTTACCTGGTTGGGGCTTTTTGCCATGTGGATTTATACCACATCGGGGGTAACAAGCCACATATTGCTAACCACCGACACCAGTTCTGAAATATATAACAAAGGAGCCGACTGGGTTGGTGTGTTATTCGGAATTTACAGTGGTGTAGCCGCTTTAGTTGCTTTTACCCTGCCCGTTTTGGCAAAACTGACCAGTCGTAAAATTACTCACGCAATTTGTCTTTTACTTGGAGCTGCCGGATTAATTTCAATATACTTCTTTAAATCAATTACCCCGTTGTGGATACCAATGATCGGGATTGGTATAGCATGGGCTTCAATCCTGTCATTACCATACGCTATTTTAACCGGCTCGCTTCCTGCTCATAAAATGGGCATTTACATGGGTATTTTTAACTTCTTTATAGTAATCCCACAAATTTTGGCCGCAACCATTTTAGGCTTTTTAGTGAAAGATGTGTTTGGTGAAAGACCAATTTTTGCCTTAATGCTAGGTGGTGTATCGTTTGTCATTGCGGCCATAAGTGTAATTTTTGTTAAAGACACAGCCGCAGCTGAAGACTTATAGATATGGAAGTAAAAGCATGCATATTCGACCTTGATGGTGTAATTGTAGACACGGCAAAATACCACTATATAGCCTGGCGTGAAATTGCAGACCAACTGGGTTTCGATTTTAACGAGCATCATAACGAGCGGCTCAAAGGCGTGAGCCGCAATGATTCACTAAATATTTTGTTGGAAATTGGAGGCTTTGAACTAGATGAAGATAAAAAAACAGAACTGGCTAACCGCAAGAACCAACGCTATGTTGAATACATTGAGAAAATGACACCCGATGAAATTTTACCGGGAGTTTTGCCCCTTCTCAAATCAATTAAGCAAAGCAACATAAAAACAGCCATTGGTTCGGCCAGTAAAAATACGCCCCTCATTCTCGAGCGCCTTAACCTTGGCCGCTATTTCGATGCTGTAATTGACGGTAACAGTGTGAGTAAAGCCAAACCAAACCCCGAGGTCTTCATTAAAGGAGCTGAAAGCTTAAATGTTATCCCTTCGGAATGTATTGTTTTTGAAGATGCCGAAGCAGGTGTTGAAGCCGCTTTGAATGCAGGCATGTGGTGCGTAGGAATAGGCGAGCAAAAGGTGCTGCACAAAGCTCACCGTGTAATGCCCGGCTTCGAAAATTTTAGTTTAAAAGAACTTATATCCCTGTCGGAAAAGTGGGTGTAGAATGTGAAAATATTAAAGAAAAAGAAGATGAAGAGTTATCTGAAATATGATGAATGGAGTATAATTGAGGAAAGCTTCAGCCCGGAATACAACCGCATATCGGAGAGTATATTTAGTTTGGGGAACGGGAGAAAAGGAGGCCGTGGAAATTTTGAGGAAAAGTACACGGGCTCCTCTTTACAGGGCAATTATATAGCCGGTGTTTACTACCCCGATAAAACCCGTGTGGGTTGGTGGAAGAATGGTTATCCCGAGTATTTCGCTAAAGTGCTTAACGCGGCCAACTGGATTGGGATAAACGTGAAAATCGACGGCGAAGAACTTGACATAGCTCAAGTTAAACTGGAAAGCTTTACCCGTAAAATGAACATGAAAAAGGGTACGCTATCGCGTGAGTTTGTGGCTAAGCTGAAAAATGGCAAGAAAGTAAAAATTACTTCGCTCCGCTTTTTGAGCATGGTGCGCCCCGAGGTGGGAGCTATCCGTTATTCGGTTCAAGCCCTCAACTTCGAGGGTAAAATCACGTTTACACCCTATGTCGATTTTGATGTCCAAAACGAAGACTCCAATTACGACGAAAAGTTCTGGCTTGGCGACAGCATCGAAAACATGGGCAACGAAGGTTACCTTACCGCCCACACCCGCAAAACCAATTTCCTTGTATGTTCGGGCATGAAGTACAACGTGATGGTTGATGGCAAAGAACGAGCCGTTAAAATCGAAAACACTTCGCGCGATAAATATATCGAGTCAAATTTCAGCTTAGGTATTGAAAAAGGCCAAACTCTTACCTTATGCAAATACGGGGTTAATACTTCATCGGAGTATTTTTCACGAACACGTATTTTGCTGGAGTCGAAAAATATTCTGAACGAAGCCTTCGACGATGGTTTCGATGCTTTACTTGATGAGCATATAGCTTATTGGGCAAAAAAGTGGGAAACCAGCGACATAAAAATCAAAGGCGATGTGGCAGCCCAGCAGGGAATCCGTTTCAATATTTTTCAGCTAAACCAAACCTATACCGGCGACGATGAGCGCCTGAACGTAGGCCCTAAAGGTTTTACGGGCGAAAAATACGGCGGCACTACTTATTGGGATACCGAAGCTTATTGCCTGCCGTTTTTCCTGGCTACAGCTCCTCAGAATGTAGCCCGCAACCTGCTTATTTACCGGCACAAGCATCTTCAAAAAGCCATTGAGAATGCCGAAAAACTCGGTTTTACAGGTGGTGCAGCCTTGTACCCCATGGTAACCATTAATGGCGAAGAATGTCACAACGAATGGGAAATTACCTTTGAGGAAATTCACCGTAACGGTGCAATTGCTTATGCAATTTACAACTATATAAACTATACAGGCGACATTGATTATCTGGCACCGTACGGTTTCGAAGTGCTGCTGGCCATTTCACGTTTCTGGAGTCAAAGGGCAAACTGGTCCGAAGCCAAACAGAAATATGTGATGCTTGGGGTTACCGGACCCAACGAGTACGAAAACAATATAAACAACAACTTCCACACCAACAACATGGCCGTGTGGACAATGAAATACACCATTGAGGCACTTACATATGTGAAGCATAAGCATCCCGGTGTTTATGCCGAAGTTTCAAAAAAATGGAACTTCGATGAAAAAACCGAAACCACGAAATGGAACGATATTATCAATAAAATGTATTTCCCGTGGGACGAAGAACGGAAAGTTTACCTTCAGCAGGACGGATTCCTCGATAAGGAATTGATACCTGCAACGGAAATTGACCCCGCTGTACGCCCAATAAGCCAACATTGGTCGTGGGACAGGATTTTGCGTTCGGTTTATATTAAACAAGCCGACACCCTACAAAGCCTTTATTGGTTCGAAGACAATTACGACAAAGAATTCATTGAACGCCATTTCGATTTTTACGAACCATTTACCGTGCACGAATCGTCGCTTTCACCCTGCGTGCATACCGTGTTGGCAGCAAGCCTGGGCAGGCCCGATAAAGCTTACGAAATGTACCTGCGCACTGCACGCCTCGACCTCGACAATTACAACAACGACACCGATGAGGGGCTTCACATAACCAGCATGGGCGGTACATGGTTGGCCTTTGTAATTGGCTTAGGCGGGATGCGTGTAAAAAACGGGCAACTGCATTTCAATCCAATACTGCCTAAAGGTTGGGATTCTTATTCGTTTCGTATTAATTTCAGGAACTACCACCTAAAAGTTAAAGTTGCGGATAGTAAAGCTATAATCACGAATGTTTCTAATATTGAAATTAGCGTTCAAGTAAACAACAAACCTACAATAATCGAAAGTAATTCAGAAACAACTGTTTGTATTTAATATAATAAATATTCAAGCTGCATATATGAAAAAATTGATATTAATTATTGCTGCTGTATTTCTTGCCATTTCACTCTTGGCATCGAAAGTAAACCGCATTGACCCGCCCACTTGGTGGACAGGTTTTAACAACAACGAACTGCAACTAATGGTGTATG
>SKHV01000199.1 GCA_007116765.1 Prolixibacteraceae bacterium
ACCACAAACCATTTTGCAATGGCAGCTCACGGCCGACTATTCAATACTCACAGGCGGCGGAGTTTTTGGCACTGAAAGGCCACTACGCCCTACGCAACGTTTCTGGAACCTGAAACAATTAGCCGCCACCCCCGAAAACGCTTTTGTGCTGCCCTCGAAGTCATCGTCGGAGTTGATTAACTGCGTGGCTTACGGAAATATTGCCAAAGGAGAATACGCAGTCCATATTGTAAACAACGGTGCAAAACGAAAAGTAACTATTGTTGGTCTGCCTGAAGAAATTAAATCGTTCAATGTATATGTAACTGACCGCATAAATGGCATGAAAAAAGTTGAAGTTGTTAAAAGCAATAAAGGCAATGTTGAATTTGACCTTCTGCCTGCTGCTTTTATCTCCCTATTCGGAAACTAAAAAACCAACAAATAAAAACCAACAAAGCATGATCTAATTTGTCTATAATTCGTAAATTTCGACACTAAACAAGAGTATATGTTCATAGTCGAAATAATTTACAACCTTACCTTACTTATCGCAATTAGTATTGTTGCAGTTTTTATTGATAGCCGTTGGTCACGTACAACATTATTGGGCTCTGTTTTATTGGGCTTAATGTTTGGTGCGGCTGCCTTAATTGGAATGATGCAACCATTTTCGTATGCACCCGGTATTTTTTTCGATGGCAGAACGGTTATTCTTAGTATATGTGCATTATTTTTTGGGCCTGTTTCTGCAATAATTGCAACACTAATTGCCCTTCTTTATAGATTAAGCCTTGGTGGCAGCGGAGTGTTTACAGGCATTACAACAATTGTTTCATCAGCCATTGTTGGTCTCTCATTTTATTATTATTTAAAAAAACACAACCTAAAAGCTACAACATGGACATTTCTTGGAATGGGGCTTATTGTTCATTTAATAATGATAGCTTTGTTGATTCTTCTTCCCACACAACAACGAATGGAAACATTACAAACCATAGGTCTTACCATAATTATTGTTTTCCCGATTGCCACTATCTTTATTGGTCATATTTTAAAATTCCAGGACGATAAAATACTCCTGTCAAAAAGAATAAAAGCGAATGAAGAAAAATACCGACTACTAGTTGAGAACCAATCCGACTTGCTTGTTAAGGTTGACCCCGATGGCAGTTTCATTTTTGTAAACAACAACTACTGTAAGGTTTTCGGCAAGAATGAAGATGAATTAATTGGCAAAAAAATTTTGCCACTGGTACACAAAGACGATCGAGAATCGACAGAAGAAGCCATGAAGAAATTATTTGTTCCACCTTACTCATGCTATTTAGAACAACGCGCAATGACACAAAACGGTTGGCGCTGGTTCGGGTGGTCTGACAAGGCAGTTGTGAACAGTATTGGTGAAGTTGAATCTATTATTGGAGTTGGTCGCGACATAACTGAACGGGTTGAGGCTGAAAATCATGTAAAACTAAACAGAAAAAGACTTGAGATAGCAGAAAAAATGGCGAAGCTGGGAAGCTGGGAATTTGATACTGTTAATCAGAACAATTGGTGGTCAAAACAAATGTATGAATTCTTTCGATTTAATTCGGAAGATGGAATTCCTTCAATAAATGATTATTTAGAACACATACACCCCGAAGACCTTGATTTTGTTGCCCATGTTCTGCAAACGATGATGGAAGGGAATGAACCACCACTAAAAAACTTCAGGACAAACCCCAAATATGGCACGATAAAGCATCTAAAACCTACTTACCAACTTGTAAAAGACAACAAAGGCAAAATACTTAGTATTAATGGTACTGTGCTCGATATTACTGATACTGTAAATGCCGAGAACCAACTACTCGAAAGCCGCGAAGAACTCAGCATTACCCTAATGTCAATTGGCGATGGAGTGATTGCGACCGATACCAGCGGTAAAATTACCCGCATGAACCCGGTAGCTGAAAAGCTTACAGGGCTAACTATTAACAAAGCAGCCGGGATGCACCTCGAAGAAGTTTTCAGGATATTTGATTCCGAAACAAATCAAAAAGTGGAATGCCCCATTTATAAAGTCCTCAAAACAGGGCAAACAGTCGATTTATCGAACCATACCGTATTGCTTTCGCACAATGGACAAAATTACCACATAGCCGACAGTGCCGCACCTATTGTTGATAAAGATGGAATTATAAAAGGAGTGATTCTTGTATTCTCAAATGTAAGTTCAAAATACAAAGTGCAAAATGAACTCAACAAAGAACGCAATTTATTACGAAGCGTTATTGACGCCTTGCCATTTAGCTTGTATATTAAAGACTTACGAGGTCGAAAATTACTTATAAATAAAACAGAAGAAGTTTATACCGGAAAAACAATTGACGAAATTATTGGAAAAACAGATCATGAACTCTACTCAAAAGAATATGCCGAAAAATTCAGCATTGACGACAGCAGGGTTCTTAAAAACGGAGAACGCATTATTGACAGGATTGAATCTGTCCCCATTGCCAATGAGGGTGAACGATGGATTTCAACAACGAAGTTACCCTGGAAAGATGAACAGGGTAATACAATTGGGCTAATTGGATTTGGAATAGATATAACCGAACGTATTCTTGCTCAGCAAAAAATCAGAAAACTTTCCGAAGGAATTGAGCAAAGCCCCAATGCCGTTATCATTACAAATGAAAAAGGGCATATTGAATATGTCAACCCTCGCTTTAAAGAAATGACCGGTTACAATGCCGATAGGGTCATGGGCAAATTACCGCGTATTTTAAAACCAAAAAAAGGAAATGAAAAACTGCTCAAAAATATTTGGGGCGAAATATCGAATAACAGAAAATGGAAAGGAGATTTTTTAAGCAAAAACAATTCAGGAGAAGAGTTTTGGGAATCAATCTCAATTTCACCAATCACCAACGACAAACAAGAAATCACCAACTACCTTTTTATTATTGAGGATATTACCGAACGAAAACAAATGATTGAAGACCTCACCGAAGCCAAAAAACGTGCCGAAGAGAGTGATCAGCTTAAATCGGCATTTCTGGCCAACATGAGCCACGAAATACGTACACCCATGAACGGCATTTTAGGTTTTGCCGAATTGCTGCAAGAACAGGATGTTCAAGAAGACACTCGCAAGAAATACCTCGAAGTAATTGACCGAAGCGGTCGACGTATGCTAAATATCATTAACGACATTGTAGATATCTCAAAAATTGAAGCCGGCCAGATCAGCATATTTAAACAAGAATTTCACCTAAACGAATTGATCAACGAACAATTCAACTTCTTTTTTAAAGAAACCAAAGAAAAAGACTTAAATTTTACTTGCAAAACCGCTCTCGAATATCCCGCTGATCTAATATTTACCGATAAAAGTCGCTTAAGTCAAGTATTGAGCAACTTGATCAAAAATGCTATAAAATTCACCCATCAGGGAGAAATTGAATTTGGATATATTCAAGAGAAAAACATGCTTCAGTTTTACGTAAAAGACTCAGGAATAGGAATAGATAAGAAAATTGCAAATTCAATTTTTGAACGCTTTCGCCGTGGCGACAACAAATTATCGCGCAACTACGAAGGTGCAGGACTGGGGCTATCAATTTCAAAAGCTCTGGTTGAAATGATGGGCGGAAGCATCGGTATAGAAAGCAAACATGGAAAAGGTTCTACTTTTTACTTTACAATTCCCTACAAACAAAAAAAATAGCAAAAAAGGATTAAAGATATTTACGAATGTCGCATACTATCATCCCGGCAGCTTTTGCGGCTTCAATTCCAGGGTCAGCATCTTCAAAAACCTGACAGAAAACCGGTTCAACATTCAAAAGATTGGCACATTTTAAAAATGTCTCGGGGTTTGGTTTTCCATGCACCACATCGTCGGAAGTAACAATGGCATCCACTTTATCAAATAGCCCTATTACTTCAAGTGTACGATTAGCGATACGTCGTTCGCCGCCTGTTCCACAAGCTATTGGCATTTTTCCATAGTAACGGTTAAATACATCAACTACTTCTTTTATAGCTTGTGTGGTGTCAATGCTTTTATAGTATAAATCTTCTTTTGCTGCCGCAACCTGCTCAGGAATAAAATCAGAAGGGTTGAACATCTCCTTAATTTTATACATTTGAGGAATTACCGGCATACCGGCAAACGACAAAAAAAGTTCGTGAGTAAAATCCACTCCATACTCGCCCAAAATTTTACGGTAAGCTTTAAAATGAGTGGGCATTGTATCGGCCAAAGTGCCATCGATATCGAATATTAAGGCTTGGGCACTTGGGCTAACTGCAATATTTTGTGTCATAAATCAGTTTTAATAATAAGGTGCAAGTAATCAAAAATGTGATTTATGTTGAAAACAAGTGGTACTTTTTTGGTTAATTTGACCTTAGAATAACATTTTCTTACTATTTTGTTCATTAATGCGAAACAAGAAGAAACATACCACAACCATTGTTTTACGAACTCTCGTAATTGCTACAATGTCGCTATTATACCTAACGGCTATGTTTCTTGTTGTTACAGTTGTTTTTAATTTTGATATCATACTCAAGCAAAAACTCACCGGGTTGATGCACGAGGCAAGCAAGCAAACTTATACATTCGATTATGAAAGCATTCAAATCGATTTTCTAAATAGAAAAATAGCGGTAAGCGATATTTATATTGAACCAAGCAAACCCGATGCAAGCCAAAGCCAATACGCCATTTACACCCCAAAACTTTCAGTTTCACACATAAAACTAGTCACCCTTATTAGCCAGCGCCGTTTTGTTGCTGCTTTGCTCGATTTCGACAATCCCGACGTAAGCTTATCGTCGGGAGAAAAAGTAAGCCTTCAAGATTTAGAAAATTCAAAAGTAATGCAGGGCGATACACTTTTTATTCCGTTCTTTCAGGAAATATTCTTTGACACCCTGCGCATTAATAACGCAAGTTTTCAATTGGATACACTGTTTAACGATTCTATTACTCATCCAAAAATATATCTTGAAGCCACTCACTTTAAACTGGGCGGACAAAAATTCACCAACATACCTTATCCCTTCGATGTTTCAGACCTTTCGATTATTGTCAGAAACCTGCAACAGCCTATGCCCGATAGTCTTCATCGTATTTCGGTTGACGAAATAAAACTTTCGCTGCTCAATAAGAATATCAAAGCACAAAATGTAAATTTAACACCGACCAAACATACTACAACCTTCGAAAATCTTTACACTATTTCAATGCCCGAAATTGCAATCAAAACCACAATGATCGATAAACTGCTACAATCGGATACGATAAACCTTGAAACTTTTCACATAAAAAACCCATCAATTAAAATCAAATTTGGATCCAAAATCCAGCAGGGCACACCTTTAAATGAAATCAACCTACACAAACTAATTGAAAATAAAATACAATGGGTGAATATTAAACACTTTTCAGTTGAAAATGCGCAAGTAGAACTAATTCCTTCGGATAGTAAGCTTGTGGCGCAATATGCCGAAAACCTGACGATTAACTTCTACGATTTCAGAGCCGACTCGACTTCTTACAGGGACAAAAACAGAATTCTTTCGGCGAATAGCCTTGATGCTTCAATGCAACAATTCACGCTAAATCATTTGGATCAAATACACCAACTTGTGATCGAAGACCTGCAAGCAAATTCGGCCAACAATATAATTTCTAGCGGCAAAATTCATTTTAACCCTTTACCACACATCAATACAGAAACAGCTAGCACTTTAATTGAAACCACAGCCAGCTCGGTAGAATTTTCAGGTGTCGATTTTCATGCCTTCTATCATGAGAAGATTGTACCAATGAAAAACCTCGTAATTAACAACCCTGAATCTACTGTGGGAATTCAGCAGCAACTAATTAATAAAGAAACACCAAAAGACAAAAGTATAATACTTGAAAAAACAAGCGATTACCTGAAAGGGATATACGTTGACGAAGCCTCAATACTTAATGGCAAGCTTCAATACAGCTATCTGACCCATGACAAGAAAGAAGGTTTTTTCTCAACCCATTATGCCTTCAATCTTTCCGATTTATCAGTCGATAGTGCCACTTTCTTTCAGTCTGATAAAATATTCTTTGCCGAAAATTTCGATGTGAATTTTTCAGATGCCGAACTACAGCTTGCCGATGGGAAACACTTTATGACCATTGACAATTTGAATATGTCGAGTGTGGGAAAACAGGCCGAAATGCATAATCTGAAAATTAAGCCTACTGAAGAGTACCATACTGATGAACAAACTGAATATTTTGACATTGAATTTCCTCGAATACAATTAAGAGGGGCGAATTTGCATCGTGCCTTTTTCGAAAAAGAACTTATTATAGCAGAGCTATCAATCTATAACCCGGTATTCAATGTCGAAAAATACGGTAAATGGACTAGCGAAAACCAGACTGGAGAAACAGATTTTGATTACCACAATGAAATTTATAAGCTAATTTCAGATTATCTCTACAAAATAAAAATTAACCAGCTGAATATGCACAATGGCCTGTTGAATTTGAATCAATATCAATCACATCAAGCCAATTTTCATTTATCAAACAAATTCTCGGTTAAGTTAAGTAATTTCGAAATTGACGCTTTTGCCGGGCAGCGTACCCACACACTATTTTTCTCCGAAAACATTGACTTGATACTTAAAGATCAAACTTTCAACCTCACCGATGGAGTGCACAAAATATTGGCTCGTGAAATTGGTATTCTCTCGTCGGAAAACAGGTTTTACATAAAAGATGCAAACCTTTATCCCGATATACTTTCGAAAAAATTCGAGAATATGCGCATTTCATATTTTGCAAATATTCCTCTACTCAATATCACCAATACCGATATTTTTAGTTTTTTTAACCGGGGTGAACTCAATGTAGATGAGGTAATACTTACTGAACCATCAATAAGATTAATGATTAATCCTGAAGTTGAAACAAAAGCGAATACTAATCAAGACCACATAGTGTTTTTTGAAGACATTAAACTGCTAAATACAAACAAAATAATAATTAAAAACGGAAATCTCGAACTGGTCAATTACATTAACCACAAAAATATACCTTATGCCAATGCCCGCGTTAATTTTGAAATGGAGAAGCTGCAACTCACAAATATTGATAATAACCTCGATTATTGGTACGATGATTTTTCAATAGCACTTAACTCGGTAAATTTCGATCTGGATGATGACTTACACATGCTTAAAGCCGAAAATTTGAATTATGCCCTCAGTACAAAAACAATTGGCTTAGAAAACCTACAATTATTACCCACACGTCCTATTGCAGAAAGTGAAAGAATTCAGCATTTCGAACTTCAAATACCAACGCTAAGCATAAGCAACTTCGATTTCAATCACTACTTAGAAAACCAAACAATTGCAACAAACCAAATAAACATAAACTCGCCTCGCTTAATCATAAACGACAAGCGTATTGAAAAACAATCTACACGTTCGCCCTATAATCTGGATTTATATTCTGCCATTTCGCCAATTGCAAATTCAGTTTCAGCAAATTCAGTTTCTGTAAACAATGCAAGTGTCAGTACTAAGGGCAGAAATCAGATGCAGCTCAACGACATAAACATTCATTCAAATAATTTTCTGATTGACGAACACGTTCATGACGAGCAACGCTTTCTCAATTCAGAAGAAACATCGATAAGCGTAAACAATTACGAAACAACCATTTCAAACGGACATTTTATATTTAAAACCGACAAAATTGAAGTAAATACTGATGGCAGATTTGCAATAACAGGTGCTTCGCTTTCACCAACACTTACCCGTGGCGAATATGCCCGTATTAAAAAGTACGAAGCCGACTATTTTGAGATAAACAATGCAAACATGAGTGGTACAAATTTCGATGTACAAAAATTTATTGAAAACGGAGACCTAATAATTGAAGATATTTTTACTGAGTTTGACAGTGTTAAAATTCACAGAAACAAAACCTATCCGTTGAATCCAACTCAACGTCCTCCCATGCCACAGCAAGCCATTCGCGATTTAAAACGGAATCTTAAAATAAAGAATGCACAAATAAAAGCTAATTATTTTGAATATACAGAGCTTGAAAGCGGAGCAGCCGACACAAGTTATGTATACTTTACCGGACTCAATGCCGGTGTTAAAAACATCAACAACATCAACACGGCAGAAGAACCTTTTATGATATCGGAAATTGAAGCTTATTTAATGGGTGAAGGACTTACCAACATAAGATCCGAATGGAATTTACACTCATTCAACAACGAATTCACAATGAATGCAATATGCCACGAAATGCCTCTTGCCTTACTCAACCCCATTACTGAACCCAGCCTCAATCTATCGGTTCGCGAAGGCATTAACCGCAGGCTTGAAGCTTCGTTTAAAGCCAATAACGATTCGTCGGTGGGAACTATGAAATTTACATATAATGATTTGAGGGTTTCTATTTTAAACCAAAAAGACGGAGAAGTGAAAGAAGAAAAATTCCTGAGCTTTCTGATAAATACTTTGGCACTAAAATCAGATAATCCCCGTCGTGGCCGCATTCTTATTCCTTCGCGCTTTACTCATCATCGCGACAAGCAACGTTCAATTGTAGGATATTGCTGGCGTTCAATTTATGCCGGAATTCAGGTTTCGTTAGGAATGAAGGACAAAGAAAAACAACCTGAAGAAGACGAACAGCGCACTAATTAGAATGATTATTGATTTTATAATACCTATCTGCATTTCATATTTTTTTTCTATTTTTAGGATTCAATCAATTTAAAACCATTTATCATATGACTAGTTTAAAAGGAACTCAAACCGAGAAAAATCTATTGAAAGCCTTTGCAGGTGAATCACAGGCACGTAGCCGCTACACCTATTTTGCAAAACAAGCGAAAAAAGAAGGATTGGAACAAATAGCAGCCCTTTTCACGGAAACTGCCGATAACGAATTAGAGCACGCAAAACGTTTTTTCAAGTTTCTTGAAGGGGGCATGGTTGAAATTACAGCAAGCTATCCGGCCGGAGTAGTTGGAAACACGCTCGAAAACCTCAAGGCAGCTGCCGAAGGCGAAAATGAAGAGTGGAGCCTGCTTTACCCCGAATTTGCCAAAGTAGCCGACGAAGAAGGATTCAAACAAATTGCCCTTGTTTTTAAAATGATTGCTAAGGTAGAACAAGCCCACGAAGAGCGCTACATGAAACTTTACAAAAACCTAGAAGAAGGTAAAGTTTTCAAACGCGACGGTAAAGTTACCTGGAAATGCCGCAATTGTGGTTTCATTCACGAAGGTTCAGCTGCGCCACAAAAATGCCCTGCATGCGACCACTCGCAAGCACATTTCGAAATAAAAGAAGAAACCTACTAGCGCTTGAAATCGTAGATGTAGCAAGAAAATTTATCAAGAAACTTTGTATCGAATATTCTATAAAAAATCAGGAAGGAAATAAATTCTTTCTGATTTTTTTATTTTATACTATTCGCTACTTTTATCCACAGAATATATTTTTTTAAACACAGTTTTACAAATGAGAAACCTGATACTCTTTATATCTCTCTTTTTAGTCGTATTTTCAAACGCACAACTAACACCACAACAAGCAAACAGGGAAATGGTACGTGGCATCAATCTGGGCAATACCCTTGAGCCTCCAACCGAAGGGGCTTGGAATAACAGTCCGGTGCGGCAATACTATTTCGATGATTACAAAGAAGCCGGATTCTCCTCTGTTCGAATTCCTGTACGCTGGGATAATTACACTCAAAAAATTGCGCCCTATACAGTGAATAATGAATGGATGAATAGAATTGAACAAGTAGTTGATTGGGCTCTCGAAAGAGATTTATACGTTGTGATCAATACCCACCACGACGACTGGATAAAATCAGGCTACGAACAAAAAGAGCAACGAGACCGTTTCGACAGCATTTGGAGTCAA
This sequence comes from Prolixibacteraceae bacterium, assembly GCA_007116765.1. Lineage (GTDB taxonomy): Bacteria > Bacteroidota > Bacteroidia > Bacteroidales > Prolixibacteraceae > Roseimarinus. The sequence goes on from SKHV01000199.1 coordinate 9,937, forward strand.
ATTTCTGTGAGGTTTCAGGATAAACCGGAAAAACTACTTTTCGAAATGATTAACGAACCACACGGAATATCACTGGCAAACATAAACGAATTAAACGCCAGAGTTCTATCAATAATTCGCAAAACAAATCCAACTCGCATTGTTCTCTTTAGCGGTCATATGTGGTCCAATTCAGCCGAACTCATTGCTGCTGCAATACCTGACGATCCTTACATAATGGGGTATTTTCACTCTTACGACCCATATTTATTTGGACTTAAAGGACAAGGAACATGGGGTACTCAAACCGATATAAACTCAATGAAAAGCAAATTTAAATCGGTGAAAGATTGGTCGGAAGAAAACAACGTTCCGGTTACCATTAATGAATTTGGAGCCATTAATACAGGCGAATACAATTCACGTATGTACCATTACGCCTCCTATGTTGAAGAAGCCCTACGAAGCAACTTCTCGTTTAATGCATGGGACGATGGGGGCGATTTTCGTATATACCAAAGAGCTACACGTGGTTGGAACGACATAAAAAATATTCTTATTTATACCAATATATTTACACCAACAAAATTGAATGTGGCCATTGTACGTGATTCTGTTCTTCAAATAAAATGGGAAAATCGACACGAAACCGCCGACAGCATTTTTATTGAACGCAGAACTGAAAACAGCCAATTCCAAAAAATCGCTTCGTTAGAACACACAGCATCTGTTTTCGAAGATTATAATATCACCATTGGAAATCACTACTATTACCGCGTAGTACTGCACTATGCCGATACTACCGACTTTCCATCATATCCACAAAGAGGACTATTGCTCCCATACGAACGCTCTCCTTTTCACGGTGAAACTTATAAAATACCGGCAGTAATTCAGGCCGAAGATTATGACATTGGCGGCGAAGGTCTTACTTACCACGACAAAACAGCAAACAATAGAGGTGGAGCATACAGAACCAACGAGGGAGTTGACATATCGGCCCGTGCCGACGGTGGATATCATATATCACATGTTGAAGAAGGCGAATGGATGGAATATTCGCTTACCTTACCTCAGGATGATATAAATGATGATGTACATTATTACAAACGGGAAAGGCGAAAAATTCACAGGAAAACTATTTGTCAAGTAAAATAAATCCATCAAATCGTTTTATTCAATTCATCACTCAAAAAATCCTCGTAAAACTTTTGAGCAGCCATACGCTGTGGCACTAACACCTTGTCGGCTCCACAAGTTTTCAAGCGAACATAGTCTTTTTTGTTAAGCGAAGTAAGATAAATTTTTCCTTTGTAGTTATTACGTTTAAGACCCCTAATCATCTGCATCGACAATTCGCGGTTAGCCACAGTATTTATAATGCATTTAGAATTTTCATACGGAATATAATTCAATATCTCTGGGTCTTCAATATCGCCATAGTACACATTTTTTCCTTTGCTGCGCAAAAAATCAATTGTATTAGGGTCAAAATCAATACCTAAATATGTAGTATCGTGATGCTCGTCCAGAATATTGGTAATTTTTTCACCAAAGCGCCCAAGACCCAGAATTATTACATCGGCTTGCTCATGAGTATGGGTATGGAAACTGATATCGCGCTGGGGGTTGCTGCGTTCGAAAATGCGTAATGCAGGTGCAAGAAAATTATAAATACGGTGCGAATAAATAATAAGATAGGTTGAAAGCCCAATAGTGATTAGCCCCACAAGGGTAATTAGCCCCACAACCTCGTCGGTAATATGCCCCACGGCTAAACCCAAGCCGGCAAATATTAACGAGAACTCACTAATTTGCGCCACGGTTAACCCCGCTAAAAACGAAGTTCTTTTTCGGTAGCCCATTAAGCCCATTATTATTAGCACAATAATAGGATTACCTACCAGCACAAAACCCGAAAATATCAATGCCGGAGCAACCTGTTCACCTATGAGTTCGAGATTTAGATTTGCTCCCAAATCCACAAAAAAGAAAATCAACAGAAAATCGCGAATGCTCACCAGCCTGCCGCTAATTAAATCTTTGAATTGCGACGAAGCCAAACTTACCCCAGCCATAAAAGCACCCACTTCGCTGCTAAATCCAATTATCTGAGCTATCGATGCCAGTACAATACACCATGCAATTGCAAAAAGGGTGAGCATTTCGGTTGAGTTTGCCAAAAATTTGCTCAATCGTGGCAAAATCCACTTCATCATTGCATAAGTGATAAGCACAATGAATGCACCCGAGGCAACTGTCTTAATTATTTCGCGTGTAACTGTGGTATCTTCCATATTACTAATTGTAGAAAGCACTATCATTACCAGCACTACCACAATATCCTGAACAATAAGAAAACCAATGGCAATTTGACCATGCAGAGTGTCAATTTCACGCTTGTCCGACAAAAGCTTCACAATTATAATAGTACTCGAGAACGTAAGTGCAACCGCAATATAGAAACTATGTAATACCGAAAAACCTAAGCCCAAGCCAATAAAAAAACCAAACAACGAGGTAAACAACACCTGACCCATTCCGGTTAACAGAGCAATACGACCTACCGATTTTATAATCCGAAGGTCAAGCTTCAGCCCTACCACAAACAGCAAAATGGTTATTCCCATTTCGGCAAGTAGGTGAATATTCTCTTCCGACTTCACCACATCAAGCAACGCCGGGCCAACCACCACTCCCAATGCAATAAACATCACAATTAGCGGTTGATGTAACAACTGTCCAAGGCCACCCAATACAGCAGCTAGAAATAAAATTATAGCAAATTCATAAAAAGGATATTTCGATAATAAAGTCAAAAATTCCATATTCGAGCCAATAAGGTAAAATCGATTAATCAATATTCTTCACAAAAACTAAAAATAGAAATAGCATGTGTTAATATACTAAATTATCGGCATTCTACTAATTGTTAAACCCCAAAATTTTAAACATTTCTTCGGCCGACTGCTCGTTGCGGTAAACGTAATCAAAAAAGTTACCTTTCTCGTCGCGGTCAATAATCACGTGCTTCGGTGATGGTATTAGGCAATGTTTTATACCGCCGTAACCACTAATGGCATCCTGATAAGCACCCGTATGGAAAAAACCAAGGTAAAGTGGCTCCTTCTCTTTTTCGGAATATGCAGGCAAAAGCACCTCCTGGTTCAGGTCTTCAGAGTTATAGTAATCGGAATGGTCACAACTTATACCGCCAATATTCACTCGCTTGTACTCGTTGTCCCACTTATTTATCGGGAGTAAAATAAATTTCTCGTGTATCGACCACGCATCGGGTATTGTGTTCATCAGGCTGTTGTCGATAATGTACCAGCTTTCGGTGTCGTTTTGCTGTTTTTGTTCAAGAACCTTGAAAACAATTGCACCGCTCTCGCCCACTGTATATTTACCAAATTCGGTATAAATATCGGGCTCGTGAACACCTTCGGCATCGCAGGTATCTTTTATGTTCTTCACAATTTCATCAATCATGTACTCGTAGCTGTATTCAAACCCTAAATGATTACGAATTGGGAATCCCCCTCCAAGATTAAATTCACTTAGAGTTTCACATTGTTTCTTCAATTCAATATACAATTTTAATGCCTTCTGAAATTCGCCCCAATAGTACAAACTATCCTTTATGCCCGAATCCACAAAGAAATGCAACATGCGCAATTCAATATTATCGTGGCCTTTTATATGATTGTTGAAAAAATCAATCATCTCATTATGGCGAATCCCTAGGCGCGAAGTATAGTACGACGACTGTGGCTCCTCGTTAATAGCCATGCGTATTCCAATTCGCACATGTGTTTTTTTCGCAATACGCTTAATTCGCTCAAGCTCATTGGTACTATCAAGTATGATTATTGAATTTTTGAAGCCGATTTCCTGAAGATTGATAATTTTCTTCAAGTACTCATCGGTTTTGTAACCATTATGTACAATAATTCGGTTCTTATCAATTTTTTTTTCGTTATACAATCTCAATATCAAGTCAATATCAAACGATGATGAAGTCTCCAAATTCACATTATTCTTCAGTGCCTCGCCAATAACATGATAAAAGTGGTTGCATTTTGTGCAGTAACAATAATGATATTTACCCCTGTAATTATGCTTTTTCATGGCACGCTTAAACAAATTACGCGCTTTTTTAATCTGGTCGCCAATTTTAGGCAAGTAAATAAACCTGAAAGGAGTCCCGTACTTATCAATAAGATATTTCATCGATATCCCTTGAAAAGTCAAATACCCGTCTCTCAAATCAAAGCCTTCCTGTGGAAAATAAAAGCTTTGCTCAATTAAGTCGAAATACGAATTCTTCATTTACTGCACAAATATTTTAAGGTAATTATTAAAATAATCTGCAAATAAACCATTTTTTTCCGACTATACAGAAGATCATTAAAATAAATGCGTTTCCCACAAAAACATTTGCCACTAAAAACTAATTTAAAGCATGTTACGCACACAAACAAATCAAAAAATAATAGGGGCTTAACGGTCTTCGTCTGCAAGCTGTTTTGCGGCATAACAATCACTAAAGCATTAATACTTCATATACATCAATAAGTACTAAAATTCATCACTGCCAAATACACTTTGTGCACTTTTACGCTGCCCTTTCCAGTTCAGGTTGTAGCTTACAGCCAATTCGGCAACAGGGCCATACCAGTAAAACTCGGTATCCTGATAAAAAATTTGTGTTCCTCCACTGTCGTAAGCACGTGTAGTTAAGCCGCGCACGTTCGAATTCAACAAATTGAGCCCCCTCAAAGTAAAACTCCAAGCCTGCAATTGTGCCGGGCTATAAGTCAACGCAGCATTGGCCACATAACGCATTTCGTTGCGTCCCTGTGCTGTAACCTGTGCCGAAACAAGGTCAAGATCGGCCGACAAGCGCAACCCCTCAGTAATATCAACGCTTGTATTTCCTTTGAGGCTCCAGACCAAACTATGGTGGTCTTCCATGTAACCAAAAATATCGGCCTGCACACGGTAATCGTACAGCGAACCGCCCAAGAAGAGTTTCGCTCGCGAACCCAGTTCAAAGTTAGCATTCAGCTCAGCTCCAAGTGCCGTTGTATTCCCCGAATTGGTAAAACTCCGTATCAACACCAATTCATCATCATACACAGTATTCACCCTGAAAATGGCATTATCAACACCACGGTAAAAGCCGGTTAAAGTAAGCCGCTGCTGTCCAAGTGCCTTGCTGTACGACAGTTCAGCATTATTTATATATTCGGGGCGTAAAGCGGGGTCACCCACCAGGTAAACTTCAAGGTGTCGCCGGTATAAAAAGGGCGCCATATTTTTTAAAGGAGCACGACTAATTCTGCGGCTTGCAGCCAAACTGATATTATCGCGTTCAAAAACCGGATAACTGAAATGAACACTCGGAAACCAGTCGGGTTTTAAGTACTCGCTCCAGTCGGTATTGTCCCGGTCAAACAAGGTAAAGTAGTCGGGATTCTCAATATCAACCAACTGGTTGGTATATTCAAACCTCAGTCCCAACTTATAACTTAGCTCACCCATGCTCCCCTCAATATCGGTGTAAGCTGCATAGATGTCACGATTCAGTTCTATTTGATTTTCAAAATCAGTATTGGCTCCCCATGTATTGCTTTCCACATGAAGTGTGTCGTAGGTAAAACCACCTCTGATATTAAAAAACTGAGGCTGAATACCCATGCGCAAAGTATGATTATTAAAGCGATAAGTATAATCGGCTAATAAGCTCACCCCATTCAAGGGAGTATTATCGCTCTGTCTGTAATGCAAATCAAGACCGTTGGTTTGTTGCGTTTCGGTATTGTAAATATAATTAGGGTTATCAACGTCGTGCGTCAATACCGAATGCTCATAAATAAGCGACACTCCTAAATCGGAATTTTCATTTAACTTCAAAGCATAGTCGGCGTTCATGGTATGGAATATTCCCTTACGAATGCCTTCGTTGGGATTGAAAATCCATTGCTCGTTGTAGGGTATCCCTTCAATGGGTTGTTTGTCCCTGTCGGCCATAAAAATATTGTATAAATAAAGAGCCTTTCTGCCTTCGGTTCGATTGCCATGATAATACGATGCGGCAAAATGAGACCGCTCGGTCAAATTTAGTTCTAGTCCTGCATTGGCCGAAAAGGTTTCGTACCATTCGGGCTTCATTCCACTGGCCACCATGTGTTTGTATGCATTATCTTCAACATTCAAAATGCGTGCATCGCCGGTGCGGCTACTGTTCACATTACGATGTTGGTAATTTAATCCTCCGTACAAAACCATATTGTTATTCACGTACGCCAGGTTTAGTCCGCCACCATAACGCATGTCGTTAAGTTCATAGCCACTAATATCATCCGTGCGATTACCCCAGGGTGCGTCTCCGTATTGTCCGGTGGCCGATAACGAAAACCCCTGTACCGAAGCTGTGCCGGTAGTAATATTAATAATTCCACCCTTCCCCTGGGCTTCGTAACGAGCCGATGGTATCGAAATCACATCGATACTTTCGATATTGCTGGCCGAAAGTTGGGCCAATAACACCGAAGGTTCCATTTGAGTGGGTCGTCCATTCAGGTAGACCACAAAATCACTTGTACCCCTAACTGACACTTCGCCATCGGGCGAAACTGCCACCGAAGGCAAACGATTCAGGACATCAACGGCAGTTCCCCCACGGGCAGTTTCGAAGTCGGAAGCGCGGTAAGTCCGACGATCAAGACTACTAGTTTGGGTTCGGGCCATGGCAGTAACCTCAACCTCATCAATGAACATTTGTGCCGGCATCAGCTGAATGGTTCCAAGACTTATTTGCTCTTCCCCGGCAGTCACAGAAACCTGCTCAAATATCTGCGTTTCAAAACCCATAAACGATAATGAAACAGTATAAACCCCTTCTGCAACTCCTTCAAGTACAAAATTGCCGTCGTAGTCGGAAATAGAACCTTCAATGGGCGACTCGCTGTTCTCTCTTTGTAATGCTACAGTTGCAAAAGGAATCGACTCGCCACTTTCGCCATCAATTACACGCCCGGCAATAACACCTTGCTGTGCAAACAAAAAATGATTAAATGAAATAAAGAATACAATAATAAATATTAAGAGTTTTTGCATAATGTATTGTGTTTTCAGTATTTAAATATCGACCAATTTATTAAAATGAAAACAGTTTGGCAGTAACAAAAGTTACAATACCAGCTCTGTAAAATGCCTTTCGCAATTACACTCGCAAAAAAACATTACTTTTGTAACTCATCAACAACATAAAACATGGTACGTATAGGCAAAAAATGTATTCTCGACATCGTGAAATTCACCGAACAAGGCGCTTACCTCGATGGAGGCCCATATGGCGAAATACTTCTACCCAATCGCTACGTACCTAAAAACAGCAACATCGACGATGAAATTGAAGTGTTTATCTCCTTCGATTCCGAAGACCGCATACTAGCCACAACCGACATGCCTTACGCCATGGTTGGCGATTTTGCCGGGCTCGAAGTGGCTCAAGCCAACCAAATAGGCGCTTTTCTCGACTGGGGCTTACCCAAAGACCTTTTCGTGCCTTTCCGCGAACAATTCGCAAAAATGGAAAAAGGGAAACGCTATGTGGTATATATTTATGTCGATGAAAAAACCGGGCGCATAGCAGCCTCGGCAAAAATTAAAAAATTTGCAAGCAAAGAGCCCTTCCCCGGTGCCGAAGGCGATGAAGTAGACTTGCTCATTGCAGCCCACTCCGAATTAGGATATTCTGCCATCATCAACAATTCCCACCTTGGCATGATTTTCAACAGCGAAGTGTTCAAAAAAATAGCCGTAGGCGATAAACTCAAAGGCTTCATTAAACAACTACGCCCCGACAATAAAATTGACCTCAGCCTCGAGAAAGAAGGCTACGAAAAAATTGATCCAATTTCCTCTCAAATAATTGAGGCAATTAAAACCAATAACGGCACCTTGCCCCTTTCCGACAATAGCAGCCCCAGTGAAATAAAAAAACTACTGGGCTTTAGCAAAAAGTCGTTCAAAAAAGCCGTAGGTCTTTTATACAAAAACAGGCTAATTACAATTCACCCCGATAAAATAGAACTGACAGAAAAACAATAAACTAATGAGAACCAGAACCATAATTGCAGCCGCATTAATGCTTTTAACTATGAACAATTTTGCGCAAGACAGCAATTTCTACATCTATCTGTGTTTCGGACAATCGAACATGGAAGGACAAGGAATAATTGAAGCACAAGACAGAGATGTTGACAGCCGCTTCAAGGTGCTACAAGCACTCAATTGCCCCGAACTGAACCGCGAAAAAGGAAAATGGTACACCGCAACACCCCCGCTTTGCCAATGTGGCTCTCAACTTTCGCCTGCCGATTATTTTGGTCGCACAATGATTGAGAATCTCCCCGACAGTATCACTGTAGGAGTAATTAATGTTGCCATTGGCGGCTGCGACATCAGGCTGTTCGACAAAGATATTTACCAGGATCATGACTCCACTTACGCTGAAAGTTGGTTTACCGAAAAAGTGGAAGCCTATGAGTGGAACCCATATCAATATTTGATGGATCTTGCCAGACTGGCGCAAAAGGACGGGGTGATAAAAGGAATATTACTACACCAAGGAGAAACAAATACCGGACAGGAACAATGGCCTGAATATGTAAAGAAAATATATCACAACATGCTGGAAGAGCTTTCGCTAAATGCCGAATCGGTACCTTTGTTGGCCGGCGAAGTGCTTGACGAAGAAGGGAGTTGCTGTGCAAGCATGAATGAAATTATCAACACCCTGCCCGATGTTGTACCTACCGCACATATAATATCATCAGAAGGATGCAAAGGAATGGATAATGCTCATTTCGATTCAGAAGGTTACAGGATACTTGGCAGGCGCTATGCCGAAAAGATGCTCTCGCTAATGAAAGAATAAATAAGGATTTTACATCACATAATACCTTTGTAATATTTGCCGAATTAAAGCTTAGTGCTTCTGATGTAGCAATTAATCTCAGACTTAGAGCAATAAATAACTCAAGCCATTATCATTAAAGTATTTTTCGCATTCATTACTATGCGAAAAACAGAGCATGTAGCCCCCACCCCCCGAGCCACAAAGCTTTAAGGCAAAACTCCCATCCTCTAAACCTGCCTCAAAATGTTTTCTGAACGCCTGTGGTATCATGGGTGCTAAATAATTCAACTGGAAGTGCGAAATAGCCAGTATATCATCAAACATGAACTTTTCACCATTTATCGCAGCATCAACAAGCCTGTTGTTTGAATCAAAAAATTCAGTTTGGCTAATGCGCCTGAAACCGTCGTCTTCAAGTTGTTTCTTAAACCATTCTACTAAATCAGAGGTTTTTGACTGGCCTCCGGTATCAAGCAAATAAACATTTAGTCCCGATTGTTCAATGCTCCAATCCGGAAGCAATCCGGCACCGGCATTACCACGCAAAACAAGCGTTTGCTGAAAATAAGCCACAGCCGGGTCAATACCCGAGCTTAAACCGTGATAAAAACGCTCTATTGCTGCAAGTCGTGCTTTCACAAGGGATAAGTCATTATTGTCGTTGGTTTTGTAGGCATTGTATACAGCAGCCACCAATGCTCCCGAACTTCCCAAACCATAGGCTGAAGGAATATCAGAATTGAACCACAAACCGGCCTCACAATCCTGCTTGAAACTCTGTAAATTAATAAATGGATAATCTATTTTTTCAGCATTCAAAAAAGCAAACAACTGTTGTAAGGCGCTATTCGACTCAATAGCTTTGCTGTGTTCAAGCTGCTTTGCCTCGAACTTTAAGCTTCCACCGTACCGTTTGTAGGGTATAGCCAAGCCACTTCCACCGGCAACAATGCCGTACTCTCCAAAAAGTAAAATTTTTGCAGGAAAAATATGGGCTAAACCAGCATTCATTTTCATAAATTACTATTTCATCCTTTCCGGTCCATCCCCTATTTCATCGTCAATCCAACGGCCATTTTCACAATACTGTAGTAATTCGTTCTCGATAAACTGCATTACATTTTCTCGTTCGGTTTGCGGATACAACAAATGGATATTAGGCCCTGCATCAATGGTAAATGCGATTTTGGTGCGGGTTTCGTTCCTGAATTGCCGAACTGCATCAATTATTTGCAAGGAGCCCGGCTTTAGCAGCAACCCCTCGGGCGACGAGGTCATAAGCAGGCCGTGCAACGATAAAGCTTCGTTTTCAACCACGCAGGCAAAGGAGTCGAAATCGCCTACCTGCATGCTTACCATTAAAGCCTCCAGGTTCATGGCAGCCTGACGGTAGCGCCCGGTTGCGTAAGGGTGTACTTTCATCAGGTGATGACCAAGCGAGCTGCTCACTTTTTTAGGCGTTGTATCAACCAGCAATATAGCATCTCCCAAACCCGAGAACACTTCATGTGGACTAAAATCAAGTGGCGAAGCATAAGTATCGCTGCTATTTTTAATACCTTCAGCTACACCCCAGGTTGACCAGCTACCATATACCGAGCGCGATGCACTCCCCGATCCCAGACGTGCAATGTGCGATGCTCGCTTGAAAAAATCGGACTTTGCAAGTTTCTTACCGCTCACCTCCTCTTCCATTGACACTAGGCACAAGGCCATTGCGCTCATCGACGATGCTGAAGATGCAATACCTGCCGAATGCGGAAAACTGTTTGAACTGCTGAACTTTAAATAATAGTCACCCAAAAATGGCATTTCACTTTTCAGGCGCTCAAGGTAGATAATTACCTTTTCTTCGAAAATCTGGCTGCGTTCACCATCAAAGAAGTATTGAACTTCCATATCGTTGGGCGAATGCCTGTATTGCAGTTCAGTATTAGTAGCCGCGTTCTTCAGAGTCATGCTCAAAGAGGCATTTTGTGGAAGCTGTACCCCATGCTTGCCCCAGTATTTTATCAGTGCTATATTCGATGGGCTTTTCCAGGAAATAATGTCATTGGTCATAGTCAAAATAGTCATTTGTAATTTATCAAAAGCAATTAGCTTTTACTGTTTAATTAACCGATTGAACATTAAAACAGTACGAAAGCCTTTTTGGTTGAAATAATTTTGAACATATTCGAAAGTTTTTTCTGTAGCAAGCAGGATAAAATCGCCCCCCCAAGCACCCAATGACTTAATTTCACCATCGAAATCGGGGAAAAGTTGCTCTTTAACCTTTGTTTTATGAATTATGGAAGAAATAATATTTTCGTGTTGCTCAATCAACTGCATAAATCCACCTAAATGCTTACAATGAAGCATTTCCATTGTAATTCGATTGATTTTTCCAATTTCAACTGAATAATTTTTATTCTTGTCAAACCTTGCAATCTCATCGCGTGAGTTTTGCTTCTGCCCAAGCCACACCAGGAAAAGTTGAGAAATAAACGGCGGTGCAAATCCTACGCTTTGAACATGTGGCTTTTCATCAATCAACTGATAAAGCAATGGAATATTTGAACGTGCGCAGGCAATGTCGTAACCCGACCCATGAAATGCCATTTTGTTGAGTTGGTAGGCATCGCAACCAGCCCACCAGGCAATGTTCGAAATAAGCGTACTGCTTGAGCCAAGACCCCATTCAAGGTCGAATTCAACATTGGCCTTAACCCTGCATCCTTTGGATCCACTCAAAAACAGAGGATTCAATTGTTTGGTAAAGCGCAGTATTTCAAGCAATTTTTCGGCTTTTTCATTATCATTACTTTCAATTAGCTCAAAATACGGCAGAGAAATTTTTACATTTATCCAAGCATCTCCCTTCACAGTCGATATCCATTCAATGTAGCCCGAACCGTTTTCTTCAACATGCAAGTCCTGACCTACATTTAAGGGAACAGCCAATGCTTTTGCGCCTTTCAGAACAAGATACTCGGCCGTTAAAAGAAGCTTACCGTTGGAATGATATTTTGAAAAAGAGTCAGTAGTCATTGGTCATTATAAGAACATTACGATTAAAATTGACTTCCACAAATAAAAATCATGCCGTCAAGAAACTGCTTACTGCCGAATACGATACCACTTTGTTTTTGAAGTATTCCATGGCGGCTGCTTTTTGCTGCTCGGTAGCACCTAGCTGGCTTAAAAGGTTGGGAAGGTGCATTTTCATGTGCCCCTTTTGTATGCCCGAAGTAATCAACGATGTTACTGCCGAAAAGTTATTGGCCATGCCCAGTGCGGCTATAATTCCCATGAGCTTTTTTGCCGATGGATTGCGCAGCATTTTCAGTGCTAAAGCGGCCATGGGGTGACTTTTTGTTAGTCCTCCAACCGTTCCCACCGCGAGGGGCACTGTAATGGAATATTCGAAAAGCCCATCTTCCACCTTCACATCCGAAAGCGCCCTGTAGCTGCCATTTTGGGCAGCATAAGCATGACCGGCAGCTTCAACGGCACGCCAGTCGTTACCGGTGGCCAGCACCACCCCATCGATACCGTTGTATATGCCTTTGTTGTGCGTAACTGCTCGCGAAACATCGGCCTGTGCCATTTGCACGGCCAGTTTAAACCTGTGGGCAAAATCATCGGGTGAATAAGTGCCGCTCATAGGTGCCAATTCCTCAACCGGGCAGGTTAGCGTGCACTTCACCACGCTTTCGGGGGTATGGTTCGATAAAATGGACATTACCACTTCCAACGTTCCCTGCTGGGCAAAACCGGTCATGAAATCCTTAAGCGTTGCGGCCATTTCCTCCAAACAGGTATTGATAAAATTAGCCCCCATGGCATCGGCTGTTTCGAAAACCACATCAAGCTGGTAGTAGTTTGCAAGTTTGCTTGTTAAATCCACCAGTCCGATATCTGTAATGCCTCCCCCCCGGCTCTTCATGCCGGCAGTTATTGTCTCGGTATTTAGGTAAAGTTCAGCCTCAATTTTAGGGAAAATTTGTTTGAGAAAATCACCCTGCCCGTTCCAGATAAAATGCACCTGCCCCTTTTTCTTAGTTCCCAAAACCTCGGTTTTAAAACCTCCATGCTGCGCCCAAAACCCCGCTGCACGCGACGCTGCCGCCACTACCGAACTCTCTTCTATAACCATGGGCACCAGGTACATTTCGCCGTTCACCAGCACATTGGGAACAACACCAAAAGGAAGAAAAAAATTGGTGAGGTAATTTTCGCTATACTCGCTAAAAGTTTGTTGCAATACAGGGTTACTATGTAAAAACGAATCAAGTTCAGGTGCAATATCTACACCTGTGTTGTTTCTTAACAATTCGATACGTTCATCTCGATTAAGCTTAGAGAATCCTGAAATTATGCTTGTTTTTGAAATATGATTGCCTGTTATTCCGTCATTCGCCATAATCTAAATATTTAGAATATAACATCACAACCCGACTTTGGTTTACTGTAAAGCAAAAGCACTTAAAAACAATATGGTTTGTAACTACTCAGGTTCTTTTATTACTCACTCCAACTCGCTAGAGCGAAGCGGAAACGAGGGGTTTGTGTTAACTCGTTTGTGACGAGTAGACGGAGATTTTCCTCACTTTCTAAGAAAGTATAGACATGAGATCCAACACCGGCACCAAACGGCAACTGAACATCTACAATTCCGGCTTCGCATGTAATGTTCAGTCTGTTGAGTTCCACTACATCACTCTTGCAAATGGCTAATACCTTCAACTTGTCATTTGCTAAAGCATTTGCTTCACCGGAATACTATTTTTTGAAAATCTTCCTATTGAAAATCACATAATCATTTTCCACAATAATAAAGTAAATCCCATCAGCAAAATTTCCCATATAAATTTGTTCGGATTCCGATTGTGCTTTAGTTGAATGTATTTCTTTTCCCTTAAAATCCAGAATAGAAACACGACTATTCTCAGGTAAATAATCTAAATACAATATATTTTTTACCGGATTGGGATAAATACTTATTGAATTTTTGACTGATAATTCAATATCAGTTGTGATTAGTGCTGTAAAATGATTTGAAAAGTAAGGATCGATTTGTTCATAAAACTGAATCAGCAATTCAGCTTTCTTTTGTAACAAATAAAAATCTGATAATAATTGCCGAAACTCAGCTAATGGCTCAAATATATTTTTTGCAAAGGAATTAAAATCATTCTCCAAACTACTTGTTGCATATTCATTAAGAAATCCAATTGTATTCAATTCAATATTAAACTCTTCTAAATTTAAACTGGCATCCAAAACTTCAACCTCACCTTGTCCATATTCAAATGTTTCAGGATTAAGACTCTCCCATTGTACTTTATTGAAATATTGAGGATAATTTCGAAATAAAATACTAGAAAATTCAGCATGAAAAAGTTGTTTAAAATATCGATCTGTATATCCCAAATCTATTCCATCATTCGTTAAATAAAGCGCATCAGAGCTGTTTGTACCTCCAAATTGCACTCCATAAAACTCTATCGACTTTAGAATATATATTTTCTGTAAGTTTAATCTAATCACAGATTCAGGGTACATTAATAAAACCTGATTTATTAATTCAATACTTCGCTCATATTCTGCTTGCTCCAGTGAAACAGCTTTTGCATTTATTTCAGGCGAATACCAGCTATCCGGAAAAATAGTCCCATTGGCTGAAAAAATTATTTCAACTCCTGTACGGGAATCGATTATTCTATCTTGCGCCTGAATATTATTAGCACAAATTATAAATATGAATATCGCAAAAAGTCCTGTCCTACCCGCTATTCGTCTAAAAAGCAAAACATTAAAAATGCCCATTCCGTTTTCTACTTATTTATTTTATTGCCAAAGATAAATGTTGTTATTGAAAACAAAAGCTGTTATAGACATTTGTTATGATTGCTAAAGTTACTGTTAAACATATAACAACACGAGGCCTATTTAAAAAATGCTAAATACCCCCGCCCGGTATCACTGAGTCTAATTCGACAACTATTGGTGATAGTACCACCACTTTCCAATTCCAATATTGTATAAGCATTTAATAAACTCACACTTACTGTTTGACCTTGAAGTAAAATATTGGTATTTAGGTCTTTTCTTTTCCCTGAATCACTAATCGTGGTTTCATTAATTGTTATATCAACATTTCCGGTATTTTTAATTAGGAATGGAAGAGGGTTATTATCTTCTGTTGTATTTGGAGCCCCATAAGGGTCAAGGGAGCCAAAATTAATTGAGTTTCTCTCAAGAGTGATGTCTATTAGAGCTGTTAGATTAAAGAAGCTGGTGTTCCAATCTCCCCACTCTTCTCCATCAAATGCTCTAACTGACCATGTATAGCCGTATCCATGATCTTTTAAGCATTCTATAAACATAGTGTAATTATTTTCGGTTATTTCTTCTATATACCTATATTGATCAGGACAAATATTTTCGCTTAAACTATAAGTTATTTCATCTATTTCAAACTCAAACTCAATACAACTATCTCCATCAGGATCATAACATGTCCAGTTTAGTGTTAATATTCTATCTTCTATCTCAATATTTAGAGGATATTCAAGCAAT
>SKHV01000039.1 GCA_007116765.1 Prolixibacteraceae bacterium
ATGAAAGCTCTGCGTGTTGAAAACAGGCAGTTGCTTGAACGTTACATGGCATTGAATGATAAATTGAGTCAAGTAGAAAACGTATTGGACGAGATTCAGGTACGCGATGATAACATTTACCGTGTAATTTTTGATACTGACCCAATACCTGAAACAGTGCGCAAAGCCGGATTTGGAGGTGTTGACATGTATGAGAATATCGAATCGTTCAACAATACTGAGATAGTGCTAAATACGGCAAAGAAATTAGATATTATTTCAAAACAGGCTTATATTCAAGCCAAATCCTATGAAGATGTATTGGGTTTGGCAAAGAAAAAAGAAGTGGAATTATCATCTATTCCTGCAATTATACCTTTATCAAGCGAAGATTTAGCATATACATCTTCGGGTTGGGGAATGAGAGTTCATCCAATTTACAATGTGCCAATTTTTCATTATGGGATTGACTTTGTAGCTACGACAGGAAGCCCCATTTATGCAACAGGTGATGGCGTGATTACAACTGTACGCACTTTGCGAAACGGACACGGAAAGCATGTTGTAATTGATCATGGATTTGGCTACGAAACACTATATGGTCATATGAGTGCTTTTAATGTAAAAGTAGGCGAACGTGTAACCCGCGGTCAGGTTATTGGCTATGTGGGGTCAACAGGTACATCTACTGCCCCGCATCTTCACTACGAAGTGCATAAAAACGGACGCAACGTAAATCCTGCACATTACTTTTTCAAAGATTTGTCACCGCTTGAATTTGAGCAGTTAGTAGCAACTTCTTCAAACATAAAGCGAAGTTTTGATTAACTTTGCCTTATGCCTGTAAATATTCCTGAAATAGAAAAACATTATTGTAGTATTAGTGAAGTAGCCGATATGTTTGGCGTGAATGCTTCTCTAATTCGTTATTGGGAAAAAGAGTTTGATACTATAAAGCCCCATAAGAACAATAAAGGAAACCGTCTTTTCACAAAAGAAGCAATTGATGAAATTGCTTTGGTATACTACTTAGTGAAAGAGCGGGGAATGACATTAAAAGGTGCTAGACAAAAAATAAAAGAAAACAGGGAAAGCACTTTACAGGAGCATGAAGTTGTGAAGAGATTGAAAGATATTAAATCCCTGCTTCTTGAGATAAAAGATGAAATGTAATAGCTTATGAGTTGGTTTGTTAAAGACATAATAAGTGCAATTGAAGAGTTTGCCCCAATTCCTTTACAAGAGTCGTGGGATAACTCGGGTTTGCTAGTAGGTGACAGCTATAATAAAATAGATTCAGCCGTAATTAGCATCGATGTTACCGAGACTGTGGTTGACGATGCAATAAAGCATGGTGAAGGGCTAATTATCGCTCATCATCCTCTGATTTTTGGTGGACTTAAGCGGTTAAACGGAAACACTGATGTTGAGCGGGCAATTATTAAAGCGATAAAAAATAATGTGGCAATATATGCCGCACATACTAACATAGATAGCGTTAAAAACGGTGTCAGTTGGAAAATGGCTCAAAAAATTGGTTTGAAAAATGTGAATACACTTCAGCCCCAAAAGGGACTGTTAAAAAAGCTAATTACATTTATCCCAACCAATGATCTTCAAATTGTGCAGCAAGCCATTTTTGCTGCAGGAGCAGGACATATAGGCAATTACGACTCATGTGGATTTACGATAAGCGGAACCGGAAGTTTCAAAGGAGACGAGCAGACTAATCCATATAAAGGAGTTAAGGGCAAACTGCATACTGAAACCGAAATTCGTTTTGAAACCATTTTTCCATCGTATTTACAGAATAGGGTAATACATGCACTATTGCAAGCGCACCCTTACGAAGAGGTGGCTTACGATGTTTATTCTCTAGATAATACGCATCCTAATGTTGGGATTGGAGTAGTAGGCGAACTTGAGACACCAGAAGAAAGCATTTCATTTTTGAAACGGTTGAAAGAAGTTTTCGCCTGTGAAACATTAAAATACACCTACCCGCATAAAAATAAAGTATCGAAAATTGCTCTTGTGGGTGGTGCCGGAAGCAATTATCTTAAATATGCAATGGCAGCAGGTGCCGATGTGTTTATTAGCGGAGATTTTAAATACCATCAGTTTTTTGAGGCAGAAAATAAAATTACTATAGCTGATATTGGTCATTATGAAAGTGAGCAATACACTAAAGAACTTTTTTATGAAATAGTTACAAATAAATTTTCTAAATTTGCACTCCGTTTATCGGATGTAAAAACAAACCCGGTAAATTATTTATTCTGAAACGATTAATATATTAGCAAAATGGCTGGAAAAAATCAGGATGTTAAAGCAACCGAAGTAAATATTGAAGATAAATTGAAAATGCTTTTCGACCTTCAAAAAGTTGCCTCAGAGAAGGACAAACTAAAAACTTTAAGAGGAGAATTACCTCTCGAGGTTCAAGATCTTGAAGATGAAGTAGCAGGATTAAAAACCCGTATAAACAATTTTCAGGATGATGTAAAGAATCTTGAAACCTTGATCTCGAATCGCAAAACGGCAATGGAAGAGTCAAAATCTCTCATTGCAAAATATTCTGAACAACAGAACAATGTTCGGAATAATCGTGAATTCGATTCTTTGTCGAAGGAAATTGAATTTCAGAATCTTGAAATTGAGCTTTCTGAAAAAAGAATCAAAGAGCACACTATCGAGCTGAATGAAAAATCACAAGCTACAGAAACTTCACAGTTGCTTTTAAAAGATCGTGAAGCCGATTTGGAAAGCAAGCAAAAAGAGCTTGAAGAAATTACAGAAGAAACAAAAATTGAAACAGAAAAACTAAACGAGAAAGCTCAAAAAATTGAAGAAAAAATTGAAGAGCGTTTATTAACTGCTTTCCGCCGCATTAGAAAAAATGCGCGCAATGGCCTTGCAGTGGTTTCGGTTGAACGCGATGCTTGCGGTGGATGCTTCAATAAAATACCTCCTCAAAGACAGCTCGATATCGCCTCACGAAAAAAGGTTATTGTTTGCGAATATTGCGGACGTATTTTGGTTGATAAAGATATCGACAACGACAATATAGAAGGATAGCACATATTTTTTTAGAGATTGGTAAAAAAGGGCATCAGTTATTTACTGATGCCTTTTTTTGATTTTTAAAGTTGAATGATTAAATCATAGTGTTTGGATTAAAGGTGTATATGTGCGCTCATTCAACAACATAAACTACTTCATCGCTTAGCAGCGATTCCCCACCGTCGGCAGTAAACACTTTTATGGCATAGCTGATTGTTTGCTGTGGGAGCCGTTCGCTGAATTCTATGTCGCTTGTGCGGCGGTGATATCTCAAGCTGCCGTTAGTATCGGTTTTGTAAATTGCAAACAATGCACCTTCAAAATCATGCATGTAATCCCAGCTTAATGTGAGCATGCCGTCGAGTTCTTCAGCAATCAGGTTTTCTACTGTTGGACGTACGCCATCGTCGTATGCTTTGCCAAATACAGGGTGGGCAAATTCCGAATGGTTTCCACTAAAGTCGCTTGCACGCAGCGAGTAGTAAAATGTTGTGCCTTGCTCTACATTGCTGTCGGTAAAGCTTGTTTGGCCGTTTTCGAGTTCGTCATAAAAGTCCCAGGGTGCTTCTAAGTTTGTGTTGCGGAAAAGTTGTTGGCTTTCTACATCGCGGCTTTCGCTAAGAGCAAAATGCAGTTCAATTTCGTTGGTCCGGTTTATAACCTTCTTAAAAACCGGTGTAGTGGGGGGTATGGTGTCCGGACGTTCTATCACCATGGTTTCGGAGTAGCCCGATTGGTTAAAGTTGAAATCGAGGGCAATAATTTTGTAATAAATACGGGGAGTGAGCGAATTAAGCGTTACGGTGTCGTTAAATACCGTGGGTATTTGGTGTTGCAGCGAATCATCATCCACAAAGCCTTCAAAAATAACCGAAAATTCGTGTTCGGGGTCGTTGGCCCTGAAGAGGCGATAACCCATCAAATCTCTTTCGGTATTCCTTTCAACTTCGAGCCTGACCACCCCTAACGAATCAATTTCGCCCGATAGCCATTCAGGTATTCCGGGTGGTATAGTATCAATAAGCGTTACCGCCGATGGCAACGATGTGCTTATGTTGAAGGCTGTATCAACTGCCTGTATAATATAATAGTTGCTCTGGCCTTCGACAAAAGTTGTATCGGTAAACGAGCGTGTTTCCATAGGTAGCGGGTCGGGGTGTATGAGGGTAAACTCGCCATCGTGCGAATTGGCTCGTGCCACAATAAAGGCCAGGAGGTCGGGCGTGGGCGGTTCGTTCATTTCCCATTCAATCAGCACTTCGCGGGGCGATACATGTTCAAGTCTTGTCATGCGGGGTTGTTCCGGCGGTGTTCGGTCGCGGGGCATGGCTTCCACCTCCGCAAACATAATGCGCTCGCCAAAAACATTTTGCCCGTAAAAACGGTAGGAGTATGTTACGTAGTTCTCCAGTTCTTTGTCGTTATAGCCGTGGCGAAGGGGTTCGTCCGATTTTTTGTGCCTTAATGAAAATATAGGAGCGTCGTTTAGTTTAGTGAACGTGTTTTCTCCGGGTGCCCGCCGTTCCACATCAAAGCCGAAAAGAAAGTTGTGGTCTTCCCATACAAAACTTATTTCCTCATCGTCTTCATAATGAAAAACCTCGTGTGAATAATCTATTGAGCCTGTACTTGCCACAATGGTGTATGGTTCGGGTACAACCCGGTAAATGTCGGGCTGATTGATGCTTGTAGCCCTGTAGGTATAGGTTTCGCCGGCAACAACATCTTTGTCGGTAAATGCGAGTGCCAATCCCTGAGCAGCAACCGCTTCGCGCAGTGCTGTGAGCATGAAAACCATGTATTCAAAGTCCTCGTCCGATTTTTGTTGCTTCATGCCTGCTATTCCCTGTTCAAAATCGAAAGTGCCACCCATTGGTTCCGATGAAGCTGCAAGGAAATCCATTGCCAGCTCAATTATGCTGTATGTTTCTGATGTTTCATCTTCCATGCTCAGGGCTTCGTTCCATTGGTTCTGCGACCAGGGGTTAATGCGTGCAATTTCTTCGAAATTATTGCTTTCTCCAGTCGCACGTTCCAATATGAAACCGCTGTTTAAGCCGGCATTCAGCAGAGCTTTGTTTTGCGGGAAAAGCCTGAGCTCTATGCCTTGGTTTTCAACATAGCGCCCCATTATTTTTACCGAAGTATCGAATTCCCCGATTTCGCTTTCGGCCTGTTGGGCAAAGGCCACAATGGCAAAAGAGAGTATTAATGTGCTTATTATTAGTTTTAACCGTATCATATTGTTGTTTTTTATCAGAAGGTTTGAAAATTTTGCTGTGCATTTGTAACCATAGGTATAGGGCCGGTAAAGAAGTTTTTCTCAACGGTTTGCGTAACGCTGTTCCCTGCCAGTGTTTGGGCATTGACCCAATTGTTGTTTTTAAACTCTTTTAGCGTGGCTGTAACGGTAAATTTATAGTTTTTATCATTTACAAGCGAATTTTTAGGCTGGCTTGGTGAAGTATCAATGTCATCGCCATAGTTGGGTGTTGGTGGTGGAGGCGGGTTGGGAACTTGTATCGGGGGGAATTTGCCTTGATCCATAGCCGGTGGTGGGCTTGCAGTACCTCCGCCTGTGCCACCACCATTTCTGCTTGCACCTATTGACTCTCCGACTATCGTAGATCCTGTGGAGCCAAGCGTTGTGGTAAATCCACCTCCCATCAGCCAGTTGTTAAAGCTCACCACGTTTGCATCTGCACTTACCGTAGTTTTTCCGGTAGAAGTAGATTCACCGCCAGTTGTTGTTATTCCACCGCCGCCTCCTGTAAAGAAATCAACTGCTGGGGCAGTTCCTCCGTCGAGCATTTGTATGGTTGTATAAAGATATTCTCCCAGGTTGTTAACATTGGTGTTGAGCATTACTGTTGACCATGAGTTATCTTCGTTTTGCACCTGTAGCGAGCGTGTAACTTCAAGCTTGAAGGTTCGCATTATAATTGTACCGTTGGCCTGTTGCTCGGCCACATCGAACACTTCATCGGGTTCGAGGCCGTATTTAACTGCCAGGGGTGCATCTATCGGGTAGTTATATACACTCGAAGGTGCTACATATTGAATCAAGAGTTCTTCCTGGTCGGCTGCTGCATCGCCCTGGTCAACAGTCATTACCCCGGTTCCTTGGTTGTTGCAAGGCGTTCCGGCCTGAAACGAATAGTTGAAACCAGCTTCAACAACATCAAGAATGTTCACGTAGCCCGAAAGTGCCCCGCTGAGATAATAAGGGTTGGGAAACTGCCCCGACACCCATGCTCCTGCACCAATATGTGCCAGGGTCCATTCATTGTCTGGTAACAAACCGTTTCTCCTGCGCACTTCGGCTGAAGCGAAGCCGTAAAAGCCCAACATGCCGCTTGCGCGCCACCCGTTTATGCCAACCGGACTGAATCCTCCACATGCCCCCATATATTCCATAAAGGCAAGGTGCAATTCAGCACCGGCACCCAGGTCGAAACCCAGGTAGTAGTTTCCTTTTAAATGCCTTTGGTCGCCATAGGCAAACCTAAAACCAATGCCTGTGGCAAAACCTGAGCCTGTGGCTGTGTGGCTGCCAATGCCGCCGTTGCCCAGATTATTGCTTGGCCAGCTTTTAGTAGCATAATAATATGAGTTGCTGAATTGGCTTGAAAAGCCGCTTGGCGCTTGAATTTTATTACCGAACATTAAATAATTATCGACCGTGGCACTCAGCCCTGCCATTGATACCAGCACCGT
The DNA here is from genome assembly GCA_007116765.1 of Prolixibacteraceae bacterium. Taxonomy (GTDB): domain Bacteria; phylum Bacteroidota; class Bacteroidia; order Bacteroidales; family Prolixibacteraceae; genus Roseimarinus. Next base: position 6,760 of record SKHV01000039.1, read on the forward strand.
ATTGGGAACCTGAGCATCGCCAAACTTCACATACCATTCATTTTCCTTGCCTTTTACATCAACTACCAGGCTCATGGGCGAGGGCGTTGAAACAGGCGGGGCATTTACATTCACATTTGCAAAAAAGTTGAAATGTTTATCGGGGAAGTTGTAGGTAGCTCCAAGAGCTCCGTTCACAATGGCATTGTTGCGCGATGCAGTGGTCATGTCGGCACCCATCCAAAAATCGCCTGTGAATGCAATAAAGGTAAGTCCACCGGTATTTTGGTTAAATTCCCCGGCCAGTATTACATCGGTATTAAACCCGTCTTCCTTTGGCGAAGTAGCCATTACTGCTTTAACCTGCAGTCCAAGGTTCGATTTTTTAGGTGTGAAAGTATAGGATGTTCCGCTAAGGCTTGCTTCCATATTATTGTACGCACCTCCGCCAAAACCCCTGAAAGCAAAACCGGGCAGGAATGTTACCCCGGGAGGGGGCAGGGTTACATCGGCTTCAACACGCCAGTAGCGGTAAAGCTGGTTGCCGTTTTGGTAGCTGGTATTCCCGAATTCGCCTAGTGCCGCAACTTTAACTCCGGTTGGTTTGAAATTGGCATTAAGGTTTCCAATGAAACCATTTCCGAATACCGGGTCGTCTTGCCTGAAACCCAAAGCCCCATCGATACTTACCGATGCAAGGTTAGCCTGTATGGCAATAGAGTCGATGCCGGTGCTAATGTATTGAGGATAAAATTTCTGCCCTTGCTGGTTGTTCAGTATGGCCATTTCAACGCCAAGGCCGGTCATGCCGCTAATATCGCTGCTAAGGTTGAAAATTACATCAAAGGTAACTTTGCCCCGCATGAGTTGCCCCGGTTGATTGGGAAGGCTTACAAATCCAATTTCGTCGATGGTAATGGGAAAGTTGGCCAGGTATTTTTGCTCACTTGCAAAAGCCCAAGTGCCAATATTGAACCCAAATTGCTGCTGTTCACCTGCCGACGAATCGTAATTCATGCCCATGCCTTCAAAGTCGAGTCCCAGGTTCACATTATTAACCGGCCCTAACTGAACATTTGCCCAATTCAACGAGCCGTTGAGGGTCATGTCGAAAGTGCTTTTGTTGTCGTCGAAATATGCAATCATGTTTGAGGTAGGCGACAGTTCGATGTCGGCTTTGAGCAAGTGCGCGGGTATGGGTCCTGTTGGCGTAATGCTGAGCTGTAGGCTTTGTGGTTCGTTTGTATAAACTGGGTTGCTGAACAATGCTGAGTATTGCAGGGGGTTATTAAGGCTGTCAACTTTACTTAATGGCAGACCGATTTTCCC
>SKHV01000476.1 GCA_007116765.1 Prolixibacteraceae bacterium
CCCGAAAGGTTGGTGCCTTGAATGGCAATGCGCGGTTTGTTGTAGCCCAGCATTAAGCGTGGTACAATTCCAAAACCCTTGGGCACAAAAGAGAACCCGCGTATGTTACAGTCGCCGGCCGTTACCTGCGAGGCATGTATTCTTATCAGTACTTCGCCGGCCTTTGGCTGTGGCTTATCAAGCTCTGTCAGTTTCATAACCTCAGGGCCGCCATATTCATTACATAATATTGCTTTCATTTACTTAACTTTTATTTCATACGAGGTTTTCCATTTCCAAGTACACCAAACAATAAATGCTGTTGAGCGTTCGTTATTTCTTGCCATTATTTTTCATTTTAAAGCCTTTTGTTATTAGCCAAATTGCTAAAAACCATTCACATATAATTGTTGGGAGCAAAAATGAGTCTAATATGATTGAGTTAACCCCAAATAATCTTATTATGGTAACTACAAGAAGTATAAATGTAGCAAGCACCCCCCAAACCGAAATAAATCTTGGGATAACTTTTGTCCGAAAAAATAAAACATAAAAAAACAATGCTCCTGAAATGAAAAAGTATATATGTATACTTTGATATATATAATCCCTATATGTTTCTATCGAAGAATTTAATATAAATATACCACCTATAATCATTAAGATACCTTCGATAATCCTAGATGCAAAATATCCATAATTCAATTTTTTGTTTTCTATGGAATCAAAAATCGGGAACAATAAAAAAGGTATTAAAATTACTGCTATTCCGCTGATGATATCAGTAATAAATCCAAGAATTACATTTTTTGTAATTGTGTATGTTAGCATGCTGTAGGCTAATAAAATTATAAAACCAACCAACGTAGCTCTTTTTTGGTTTGAAATATTTATATCCATAATAAACATATATTATCTGTTAACCGGTGTAAAGTAAAATACAATATTCCCGTTTAAACTTGCATTAAAGAATTTGTAGTTGGTTTTTGTTGTATTTAGCCAAAAAACTTGTGGTTCTATTCCAACGCCAAATCTTTTTGAAATAAACCACTCCTTATCAATGCTAATATTAAATCCAATCCCATTTCCACCATTGTCGCCTTTTGTTTCCCACCATGTATTAGGAAATGATACCTTACTATATGCTCCTAAAACAGAAATTTTTAATTCAAAAGGTGTTCGATAGACAAAGCCCAAACCAAAAGCATCAAGATTAACATATTGATAGTTTTTATATTTAATCTTATTCAAACTGCCAAATTCTCCAATTTGAAGGGCAAATTTTTCCGAGAATCCCCAACCAATACTATGATTTTTAGTAACGATAGCAATTCCAGAAGCATTTATATTTGAAAATTCCGTAGTGTAACCCGGACCTACACTTATTTTTACAAATAATCCTTCTTGTGCTTTACTAATTGTTGTTGAGCAAAGAATAATACCAATAACTAATATGCATTTATTTTTATTCATGCCAAATGTATTTATCGTTCATAGTATAAGTCATTATCTTTTGGCACAGGCTTTTTTATCTCCAGTATTTGAAGCACTTCGGGCTTACCGTATTCGTTACAAATTATTGCTTCTATTTACTTAACATTTGTTTCATGCGAGACTTTCCATTTCCAAGCATACCAAACAATAAATGCTGTTGTAAGTATCTCAATAGTTCCAAAAAAAATGTAGTACATGGTTGGGACACCAACAAACATGGTAAGAATCATGGTAAATGTTTTAATTAATCCGGCAACAATATTTGCCCAACGGTTAAAATGGTACTTGCCAAATCGCGATATCAGCACCATTGCGATGGGAATTTGCATCAGAATGGCTCCCGATAGTAGAAATGCAGGGGTCATCTCCATCCCATTTACTGTGCCGCTTAAATATTGTTTCAGTAAACCAGGATCCATAAGCCCCAGCACATCGCAGTATAGGTAGTTTAGGGTGGCAAATATCCAGAGGTAGGATAACAGTACCCTTTGGTCAATAGATTTGCTATTCATAGTAATTGATTTTTTTTAATATTTATGTAGTGTTAGAATCATTTGTGCACTTTCCTTCGGTGTTACATTTTAAAAAATATTTATCACCACAGTCCCCTTTTTATGTCCCTTTTCAACATATCTGTGAGCTTCAACAATATCTTTAAGGGAATACGTTTTATCGATAACCGGTTTAATTTTACCTGTTTCAATAAGATTTTTCAATAAGACAATATCCTTAGTTTTTCGAATGCTGTTCTTAAACCGCAGAACGCAATCTAGTTACAAACAACAGCTTTCATTTTTCCGATTTTGTGATTTCTTCACCTGCATCATAACTAAACACCTCGTTTAATGGCACTTCAAAAACCAGTGCAATTTTAAAGGCGAGCTCAAGCGTGGGTGAGTACTTCCCATTCTCAATGGCCATAATGGTTTGGCGGGTAACCCCGGTGCGGTCAGCCAGTTCCTGCTGGGTCAGCTCATCGGCCATAAAGCGCAGTTTGCGTATGTTGTTTTTTATTAAACATTTGCCCATGTTAAAACCCCCTTCTGTAAAAAATGAATTTGGCAATTTCGGACACCATACAGGCAATAAAACCCGAAACAAAAATTGTGATGAACATAACTGATGGTTTTGAACCCAAAGCAAGGAAAACCATTGCAGTAACAAAGCCCGACACAAAAATCCAGTGCGAAATCTGTATCGATTTTAACTCGATAAGCTTATCGCGCTCATCGTCTTTCGAGGGGATATCTTCGTTGGTAATAATCCGGTTAATGATTGCATAAATGATGTGGATTACAATTTGTGCCACAATAGCAACCGGAATTAATTTTAGGAACGTTTTTCCCCAGAAACTGAAATCGTCTAAAATCTCGAAGTTACCTGCAACTTGCCTCTGGTACACGTAAAGCACATATGCGCCAATAATTAATACTGAACTAATTATTGAAACTAAAATCTGTCGTTCTTTCTGATCCATTTGAACCTCCTTGTGTTTAATTGTTTTTACTTAATGTATGTTTTACATGTCGCAAAGATAAATATTTTTTTCATTGTGTATACTATTTTTTACATCTATTTTCAAAAAAACCCGGAGAAAATTCCGGGCTATTGTGAGGGCTATTGTGAGAGCTATTGTGAGAGCTGTCTAAAAAGTCATAAAAATTATTTGTCAAGGTACCTTGCCAACCATTCATGTAATTCCTTATACCAGTAAATAGAGTTCTGTGGACGTAAAATCCAGTGGTTTTCATCGGGGTAGTACACCAGGCGGGCATCGAGTCCCATACCTTTGTATATCCCATAAACCAGCAAGCCGTGGGTAACCGGAACCCGGTAATCAAGTTCCCCATGAATCACGAGCATGGGCGATTTAAAGTTATGGGCAAATTGTGAAGGATTGTTGGCATTAAGCATGTCGAAATTTTCCCAAGGCGAGCCGCTGTACTGGTAAGCACGGTTGCCGGCATAGTCGGACGAGAATTGGGTATGCAAATCGTACACCCCGGCATGGTTTACCAAAGCGGCAAAACGGTCGGTATGGCCGGCTATCCAGCTTACCATATAGCCCCCGTAACTACCACCGGTGGCGGCCATGCGGTTCTCGTCGATATAACCGGTTTGAATCATGTAGTCGGTTGCTTTCATAATGTCTTCGAAAGGCTTTGGTGCATGTTCGCCGTGTATCGACATGGCAAAATCGTTCCCAAAACTGGTTGAACCGTGAAAGTTGGGCATAGCAACCACGTATCCGGGTGCAGCAAACAAATGCGAATTCCAACGGTAGTGCCAAAAATCGCCAAAAGTTCCGTGCGGCCCACCGTGAATCATTAGCACCAAAGGGTATTTTTTCGTTTCGTCGAAATCGGGCGGATACACTATAAACATTTGCACATCGGCATCGTTGGCGCCTTTGTACGTTACGTTTTCAACTTTCCCAAAGTTCAGCCCGTCTAAAATATCGCTGTTGATATGGGTAAGTTGGTTCAGGCTTTTACCGTTGCTGCCTATTGTATAAATATCGGCAGGCTTATTCAGGTTATGATGAATAAAAATCAATGTTTCCGAATCGAGTACCCTCAAATTCCCGTTCGTCCCCGTTCCGAAAATTTCGGTCAGTTTGCCGCCGCTGGCAGGTATTGAAAACATAGCTCCCATGGCATTTTTATCGGCTTCGAAAAAAATGGTTCTGCCATTGGCCGACCATTGCCAGTTGCTGCACGAGAGGTCGATTTCGGGGGTAATGCTTTCGGCATTTCCGTTTTCCAGGTTATAAACCATCATTTGCACACGGTCGGCATAAAAATGGTAAATAGCCTTTTTGCCGTACAACAGTTTTTTTCCGTCGGGGCTGAAGACCGGATTAAGGTCATCGGCCGGGTTATCGACAGTTATGTTTGTGAGTTCGCCGCTGCCATCGGCGGGGAGCAAGAAAACGTCGTAATTAAGCCGTTCGAAAGGGGCTTCGGTATTGTTCATGCTCAGAGCAATGGTTTTTCCGTTGGGTGAAATGTCGTAAGAAACGCCTCCCATCATATTGAAATAATTGCTGGTGCTTGGCATCAGATCGACCACTTCACGACTTTCCAAGTCGATACTAAAAAGCCTTGGGAAATAACCATCGGTGAGCCAGCGATCCCAAAATCGGTACATTACGTTCTCGGTCACTTTGGCGGTCACTTTCGAACTTTTCATTTCGTCAATCATGCGTTTCAGCTTGTCGAAGTCGCCGTTATAACCGGGCAGAATGTTGGCTGCAAAAGCAATACGTTTACCATTGGGAAACCATTTTGGTGCAAAAATGCCAACGGGCAGGTCGCTTATTTTTTCGGCTTCACCACCATTGAGCGGCAGCACGTAAAGTTGGGCGGGCCCTTCGTCACGGCGCGAAACGAATGCAATTTTACTGCCGTCGGGGCTCCACACCGGGCTGCTTTCCTTGCCGGTATAAGTAAGCTGGCGTTGCTGCCCGGTTTGGGTATCGAGCAAGAAAATGTCGGTTGTGCTATTGTCTTCGTCAATGTTGTAGCTTGTAAGGGTAAACACGGCCTGTTTGCCGTTGGGCGACACTTCGAGTGCTGACACACGTTGCATTTCCCACATTTTTGTGGCAGTAAACACTTCGGCCTTTGCCGAAAAACCTAAAACAAAAACCAGTAGAAACGATAATAGATACTTGTTCATAACATCGCAATTTTTAATGAAACATGGGTTAGTGAACAAATATAGCGAAATCTACTGTTTTATTAAGCACCCTGCCAATTCAGCATAAAGCCTTCGGGTATCATGCTTTCGAGCTCCTCAATTGCGGTATCATCAACCGGTTCAATAAAATGATTGAGCACCCATTGTGAACCACAATATTCGACCGAAGTTAAATTCTCAACCCAATCGCCACAATTAATATAGCGTATTGTCCCTGTATCGGTAATTTCTGTTTTATCTTTTGGTGTATGAGTATGACCGCATATTACGGTTGAACAATCAAGCCTTTTTGCAGCAGAAACAGCGGCCGATTCAAAACGCGTTAGGTTTCGGTCTCCACGCAAAAGCCGTTTTTTTATGCTTTTATGAATTGTAATATCGCGAAAACCCAGAAAACGGATTGGCTCATTTATCGCTTTGTTTACTACAGTGAGAAGGCCGTATGATGCGGCTCCGAATTTTGCCAACCATCTGGCTTTGTGTATAATATTATCGAATATGTCGCCGTGGGTTATTAAAGTCCGTTGTCCGTTAAGGTTAATTATAAGTTTGTTCACAATTTTAAGGTTACCTAATTCCGATAAATTGAATTTTCGCAGAAATTCATCGTGATTACCCGAAACGTAATAAACTTTTACACCTCTTTCGAGCATTTTAATCATGTAGCGTACCAGCTTCAAGTGCGATTTTGGGAAGTATGAACGTGAAAATCTCCATGAATCAATGATGTCGCCATTAAGTACAAGAATTTTAGGGGCAATTGATTTCAAGTATTTTAGTACCGACTTGGCTTTGCATGCGTGAGTAGCAAGATGGATATCGGAGATAACTGCTACTTCGAGGTTTCGTTGTTCCATATTAATGCAAAATATCTTGTTGCAAAACTGCTTATTTGAAATATACTGCAGGTTAAGCAGGTATTATTTTTACATCAAAATAAACTTCGACATTTATGTTCTGGTTGAAAACTGACATTCATTAATAATTAAAAGCATGCATGAAGGAAAAATCATGCACTTAGCTTATTTTTACATGATAAATTTTTGTAACCAGTCGTTTTATGAGTTTTAACATTTTGGCTTCGCCCTTGCAAGGTTTTACTGATTTTAAATTTAGAAATACAGTTGATAAGGTGTTTGGAGGAGTTGATACCTATTATGCTCCTTATATAAGATTACAAGGGCAGTATGAAATTAAAAATGCCTATAAAAGGGATCTTTTGCCTGCAAACAATAGCGTTAAGCAGCTTGTGCCACAGGTTATGACCAATTGTGCCAAGGAGTTTCTCTTTGTGGCCGCATACGTACAAAGCTTAGGCTATAATGAACTTAACTGGAATTTAGGTTGTCCGTATCCGATGGTAAGTAAACGTGGTTTGGGCTCTGGACTGTTAAAACAAGCCGGGAAGATTGATGAAATACTTAAAAAAGTTTCCAACGAATCGGAGATGGACATTTCGCTAAAATTGCGTTTGGGATATGAGCACAGCCACGAAATACTGGATTTGCTGCCGGTACTCGAAAAGCATAAGATCAAAAGCATGGTAATTCACCCGCGATTAGGAAAGCAGCTTTATAAAGGCGAAGTAAACCTGGAACTGTTTCAGCAATGCATCGAAAATACCAGTCATCGGGTTATTTATAATGGTGATATCAACTCAGTAGAAAAATTCAGTGAGATGAAGCAAAGGTTTCCAAGCATTACCGGTTGGGCGCTTGGAAGGGGTTTAATTGCCAATCCGTTTTTAGCCGAAATGATAAAAACCAACAGCACCAGTTTGCCCGAGAATTGGACAGAAAGCTTCGGTAGTTTCCACGATACTCTTTTTCAATATTATGCTGAAACCTTATCGGGTCCGGGTCATATTATAATGAAGATGCAAAGTTTCTGGGAGTATTTCTCTCAATTGTTTTCCAACCCACACAAAGCGCATAAAAGCATAAAAAAAGCGAAGAGTATTGCTGCCTACCACGAAGCTGTAAGGGTAAATATGAAAGGGGAGCGCAGTTGAATATTCCCAGACCATGTTACTGCTATTTGCCATTTTTCTCTTGCTATTTTTCAAAGTAACTTTTATATAAAATTGATTGCCGGGTGCAACCTTTTTTATTTTTTACATCATTATTGCGATCGATTAAACCAAAAACCAACAATTTTGAAACCGATTAATCGGGAAACACTTTACCGGAACCACGTTCCCGGGTTAAAAGGCTTGTGCAGGCGCTATGTGGGCGATGTATTGTTTGTGTGTTCATGAAAAAATGTGTCCTTTGAATAATGCTAACGTGAATAATAACGGCTCATAGGTTCTGACACTACATCAGTGTGCAAAACTTTCCTTGTGCTTAGGGCCGAAGAATCTTGAAGCTCGGCCTTAAGCTCACCAATTTGTTCAATCTGCAGCTCTGCTCTGGAATTTTCCACAAAAGCATCAACACTTTTCACTGTGCTTCCGTTAATACTAGCAAACGATTTTAGGGTCATTTCCAAACCAATGAAGTCAATTTCAGAATTGCTGTTGATGTAGATTTCTCCTGCTTCGGCAAAAAACCAAATAGAATCGCTTGCGAGTGCTCTCATATGCAAGCGCGAATTTTTAACAGTTACGGTTTTCAAATTTGAGCTATAAATGTATCTGCCCCAATTAGCATCCTGGTTTGGCCAGCTAAGCTCCAGGGTGTCGCCTTTTAACTCGAACACGGGCATCACTGCTTCTGTTGTTGTGTCGAGATACAACGCAGAATCGGAGTCGGATTGCAGAATATCAACGTATGCACTGTTGAGAAGCACCAAATGCCTGAATGGTGGAAGTGCTATGGACACTCTTTCATGATGTGCACTTTGTTGTTCTTTATCGAACTGAAAAAGCATAGAAAGCATAAAAAGC
>SKHV01000036.1 GCA_007116765.1 Prolixibacteraceae bacterium
ATACATATCGCTGATATACAAATATATAGCGATTAATTTAAGTTCTTTTACCTTAGGAATCATACAAAAGACATTGTGTGGTTACATGTCTTAATGTACTGATTTCTAAGGTATTAAAAAATTATTTTCAATACAAGTTATTGACATTCAATAGCTTAGTTATTAACAGCAGTTTGGTTTTCAACCCTTAATTCGCATGAATAATTGAGGTTAAAATATACTATTTAAATAGATACCTCTCATCCTTTATCTCATCAACATCAATTTCCATATTTTTCATAAAAAAAACATCCATAGACATGGTCAACTCTTCATGTTCGTGTTTAGTTGTAAAACAGGATTTTACAGAAAGTAATGTGGAAATGCAAATAAACACATAGAGTACGCTGCTAAGAACTATTCTTCTTTTGCATCTTTTTATAATACTATTTCGATAAAGATCCATCTTATACTTAAAGGGTTCATTAACAACCATAAAAAGCTCAATGACATTTTATAAATTTTAAATATAAATATTAAGGTAAACCTACAAGCTATTATACAACATTTTAGTCAATCAATGGAAAATATTAGTCAAACTTGAAGCAGATAGTCAAAACGATTTATATTTTCAATATTTATCTCATTTCACATGAAATTATAGTTGATAATACATGGTTATTGAGCGCAAAAAATGCGCTTACGGTCTAACTGAACCAATACATTAACGCAAAACACTTGCTCTTAATAATAATTTGGGACAATTTTAAAAGTAATAGACCAAAAATTATAAGTGGATTTTGCATAACTATAACCAAATTTGGATGATGAAAACTTATATCTATTTTAAACCAAAATTCCATAGCAGGTTATCGTACTTTGTATGCTCTGCTCTAATCATTTCCGGATTCTACCTAATTTCATGCAGCTCAATGCATACATCAAACAAAACATTCGAAATACATGGATTAACAACAACAGTAAATGCTTTTAATACCGGTGGCGACAACCAACTATCATTCTCGTGGAAAACTCGTACCGATGGCTTTAACTGGAATCAGGGAGCCTACAGGATTGTCGTATCAGACTCTAAGCGATCAAATAAATTGTTTGGTTTCAGCATATACGACTCGAAGAAAATATCATCGAGCGAACAGCTTTTTATTCCTTACAAAGGAAAAGAACTCACTCGCGGCAAGAAATACTACTGGAAGCTTAAGATATGGGATAGCGAAGGGAAACCATCGGAATGGAGTGATTATAAATCATTTATCATGCCCATCGACTATGAAAAAGATTGGCAGGGCAAATGGATTACCTACAAGTACGATCCAGATGCACCACTGCCCTTGTTTCGCAAAAACTTCTCTTGCAATTCAGGTGCTCCAATAGAATCAGCATTATTGTACGTGTGCGGACCTGGCTATTATGAGGCATATCTTAATGACGAAAAAATAGGCGACAGGGTTCTGGAACCCGCGCAAACCAATTTCGAAGACTATGCATTTTATTCGGTGTATCCAATCGATCCCGAAAACTTGCTAAAAGAAAATGTACTGGGCATAATGCTCGGCAATGGTTGGTATAACCAACATCTGGTGTGGACACCTGCAATGGCTTATGGACAACCGGTAGTGTCGGCCATGTTGAAGATTTTCCGAACAGATGGAACCAAAGAAGTAATTTCAACTGACGAAACTTGGCAATGGCGAAGCGGGCCTATCACTTTTAGTAACATTTATGCCGGCGAAGTATATGATGCCAGACTGGAAATACCTGACTGGTGTAAACCCGGTTCAAATGCAAATGGATGGAATAAGTCAGAGATAGCTCTTAACCATCCAACTAGTTTAATAGAACAAACCATGGAGCCCATACGAGAAACCGGCACTATTCAGGTGAAACAAATACTGAATCCAGATGAAGGCATTTATGTGTTTGATTTGGGGCAAAACTTTGCCGGCTGGGTAAGGCTAAATGTAAAAGGAGAGCGCGGGCAGATGATCACGATGCGCTTCTCCGAAGAAATTAACAAGGCCGGACATATTGATCCTGCATCAACAGGAGTTCGTGCCACCAAATATGTGCAAACAGACACTTATATTTGCAAGGGAGAAGGAATAGAAACTTGGGAGCCGCGTTTTACTTATCATGGTTTCAGATACGTTGAAGTAAGCGGATTGACAGAAATCCCCAAAAAAGACATGCTCACCGGTATCATAGTACACAATGACCTGCCTGTTAATGGAACTTTTGAATGTTCCAACGAACAAATTAACATATTGCACGAAATGGCCAGATGGACCATGATTAGCAATATTCATAGTCAGCTAACCGACTGCCCCCACAGGGAACGTTGCGGATGGACCGGAGATGTACATGCCGTAGCACCTGCACTGATGTATCAATTCAATGCATACCAGTTTCTTAAAAAATATGCATATGATATGAGGTCATCGGGCAGAGAAGCCAAACGTGAGCTATATTTTGGTGAGCACTTTCACGATCGTAGTTTTATCATCAAACCCGAAGGCATACCAACCATGATAGTCCCGGGAAGAAGAACAAGCGGAACAGCTTCGCCAGACTGGGGTACGGCTTTAACTCAGGTCCCATGGCTAATTTACCAGTTTTATGGCGATAAAGAAATACTGAAATTATTTTATCCCGACATTAAAACATGGGTAGATTACGTAGGGGCTATAGATAAAGATATACTGGTACCTCATGGACTGGGAGACTGGTGTCCGCCCGGAGGAAACAGTAATATTGACACGCCAGTAACCTTAAGCTCTTCTGCATTTCATTATTTAGATTTGACAATAATTACACGTATTGCGGAATTACTTGGCTACGAGGAAGATGCAGAATATTATGGCACGCTCAAAAGTAAGCTTAAACAACGGTTCAATGACGTATTCTACGATAAATACAATTACACCTATGGTAGTCAGACCGCCAATGTAATGGCGATTCAGTTGGGGCTGGCCTCAAAAGAAGAACTGACTGCAATAGTTGCTGCAATGGTAGAAACCAATAACCTTAAAGGTGAAGGATTTATAAAGACGGGAATATTCGGTATTGGAAGAATTTTTCCTGCCTTAGCTGAAAATGGTGCCATGGACGCAGCATATAAGCTATTTACAAAAACAGGCAAGAACAGTTTTGCATTCATGTGGGAGCATTATGATGCCACCACACTTTGGGAAGTTCTGCCTCTTGGTATTGGTTGTATCGAAGAGGAGGAAGAAATGCTTAACCTGCGCTCACACAGCCATCCAATGCAGGCAGGATATGACGAATGGCTTATACGCGGTATTGCAGGCATAAACAATTCAGACAACCATGCGGGCTTCAAAAAGAGTATTCTCAGACCATGGTTTACATCGGAACTGGCATACGCCAAAGGCAGTTATGAATCGCCCTATGGGACAATTTCAAGCAAATGGGAAAACAATGGAAAACAATTCATATGGGTTTTTGACATTCCCGCCAATACTTCGGCTGACATTTACGTTCCGTTGTTCCATAAAAACCAAGAAGTACTATTCACACATACTGAAACAACCCGTGTAGAAACAACAACAGACAATGATTATGCGGAATACCAGCTCATTTCATCAATTGGAAGTGGAAAGTATACCATAGAGGTGAATCTGAAATAAAATTGATATTACATTTTTTAAACTTGAAAAATATGACTTTCACAAACCAGCAATACCAAAGTAGCATGTTGAAATCAGTTATAGCAGTATTTATTTTTATTTTATACTCATGCCAAACAGCAGAAGAATCGAAAACCCTTATTGATTCGCCCGGACTAAAGGTAGATGGAATATCAGGATGGGTGGTGACCGACGAACCAACACCCCGTTTATCGTGGCCGCCGGCAATATACGAACCGGGCAAAATTGTCAAAGGCTACCAAGTGTTAATTGCACACAGCCTTGATGCTGCTAAAAATGAAAAGGCAACGCTCTGGAATTCGGATATGCTCCCTGTTGAGAACGGTCCATGGGTAATTTTTGATGCCACGGCACTCCCTTCGCGCACTGAAGCATGGTGGCGAGTTAGAACGATATACAAAGACAACAGCAACAGTAACTGGAGCAAGCCGGCTATATTTGAAACTGGCTTAAAAGAAGCCGAGAACTGGAAAGGAGAATGGATTGGAATGAATCCTGCTCACAGGGAAAGATCGGCTCCCCTGTTCAGAACATCTTTCGATGTAAAAAAACCGATTAGTAAGGCTCGATTATATGTCGCAGCACTTGGCTGGCATGAAAGCTACCTGAACGGCAACAGCTTGGGCGATGCAGTATTGGATCCGGTTCAAACCGACTACGACAAGCGTGTGTTTTATGTTTCTCATAACGTAAGCTCACAATTACAACAAGGGGAGAATGTACTCGCATTTTGGTTGGGCGATGGTTTTTTTAATCAGGATATGGTTTGGAAACAAGGTGCAGGAGCCAGTTATGGGCAACCTGCTATAAAAGCTCAATTAGAAATAACTTTCCAAGATGGAAGCACCCAAATAATTTCCACAAATCAGTCATGGCTTAGCAAAACCAGTCCAATTATATCTTCTAATGTATATGCTGGAGAACAATACGATGCGAGATTATTTGACTTGCAATGGAACAAAGCCGGTGCTTTATCCAATACATGGATTCCTGTTGTAATAATGCCTGAACCAGGAGGTATCATGGAAGCACAGTCGTTGCCACCCAACCGCACACAGGAAAGCATCAGTCCTGTTTCTGTTTCAAAACTAAATGAAAAAGACAACACATGGGTTTTCGACTTTGGAGTAAACATGGTTGGCTGGGCAAAACTAAATGTAAATGCTAGCCCCGGCACCAAACTTACCCTACGCTTTGCAGAAGACCTGCTCCCCAATGGAGAATTGAACTTTGCCACTGGCGGCGTGTTTGCCACCGGAGTTATCCAAACCGACATTTATATATGCAAGGGCGAAGGGCCTGAAAGCTGGGAGCCACGATTTACTTATCACGGTTTCAGGTATGCCGAACTGACTATTGAAGATGGCCATATTATCGGCGGCGAACCTGACCTAAACCTGTTGGAAGGCATCGTTGTACATACAGACATGGAGCCCAGGGGATATTTCGACTGTTCAGATGAAACACTGAACAAGGCTTTCGAGATGGGTTACCGTACCCTGGTGGGCAATATCCATGGGTTGCCCACTGATTGTCCTATCCGGGAGCGATGCGGGTGGACTGGCGATGCACATCTCATTGTACCCTACTCTTTGTATCTTTTCGATGCTGCTTCCATGTGGCGGAAGTATACCACCGACATAGTGACCACCGCACAACGCAGCGGCAACATGCTCGTATTCAAACCTCTCGAAAGAAGTGTTGGCTTCAAGGAATCGGGCATTCCTACTATGGTGGCACCCGGTAAACGCTTTATTGGAGGAGCTTCACCAGAATGGGGTTCTGCCTTGGTATATATACCTTGGGATGTGTACAGGCAAACTGGAGATATCCGATCGTTAAAACAACATTACAGTTATATGCGCCAGTGGACAGAACACCTTCAGGGACTGGCCACTGATGATATTATTTATTCAGGAATGGGCGACTGGTGCAAACCATGGCAGGGCAATACTGAACGCAGCGAAGACCGTCGCTTTTACGCCGAAGTAGTGCCCATGCTATCAACGGCATGCTTTTTCCGTTGCGCACAAATTATGGCAGAAACAGCACTTTTGCTGGGGAAAGACGAAGATGCAAATCACTTTGCTGACATGGCAATGCGTATCAGGGATGCTTTCACTACCGCTTTTTATGGCGACAACCCAATCATGACACCGGATCAAACTATTAACTCCATTGCTATCGACTGGAATGTTCTCGCACCTGAACACCACGAAAGAGCTGCCCGGCTGCTTGATGAACAAGTTAGGGATGTTGGCTACCACTTCGGTACCGGAGTGTTTGGCATGCCCTCACTATGGCCCTCTCTTGCACGGTTCGGATACAGTGAAACACTGTGGAACGCCCTTCAAGCCGATAAGAGCCCAAGTATCAAATATCTCATGCAACGCAATGCAACAACTTTTTGGGAGGTATGGCCTACCGAGGAAGACGAAAACAAAGCTTATACCCGTTCAATGAGCCATCCATTCCAAACAGGCTTTATAGCATGGTTTTTTGAAGGGCTTGCCGGTATCAGACCCGACCCTGCGATTCCCGGATTCAGACAATTCCACCTTGACCCGCACATTGCAGAAGGATTAAGTTATGTCAATTGCCGTTACAACTCTGCCATGGGCTTAATTGAAAGCTCTTGGGAAAGAAAAGATTCAATACTAATATGGAATATTGAAATACCTTTAGGTGCAAAAGCATTTATAAATATTCCTGGCGATTTAATTAGTATAGAAGATAGAAAAGGGCAAGAAATTACTGCAACTAAAGAGAAAGTTTTACTGTCAGGATTGAGAGAGGAATATGTAGCCGTACTTACAGCAGGTCGCTACCTAATTAAATCTTCCCTCTAGTTTTATATAGACAATATGGGTTTAATTTATGAAAATGATTTTATTGATGACATAAGACTAATATTACTTTGAATTAATTATCTTATTTTCGACTTGTCGCAAAAACAAATTCTTATGAAAACAGTAGTAGCTATTCATACTGCCATGCCTATGGTGGAACCAACCAAAGCATTATTTGCAAAACATCTTCCTGATGTTAGACTGATCAACATTGTCGACGACAGTTTAATTCAGGATGTAATTCAGTCTAACACGGTTCCGCATGGCGTTAGTAAACGGCTGATAAATTATTACTTCATTGCACGAGATGTCGGAGCAGATATAATTTTCAATACATGTTCTTCGGTAGGTGATGTAGCGATCCATGCCCGTGATTTATTGGATGTGCCGATTGTGAAAATTGATGATGCAATGGCAGAAGAGGCTGTATTAAAGTATAAAAAGATTGGTGTACTTGCCACCTTGCAAACAACTATGGAACCAACAGTCAGACTACTGCATTGTTTTGCTAAGAAACATAACAAAAAATGCATTATATCCGAATCGCTGGCCAATGGAGCTTTTGAAGCCATTATAAATGGAGACCAAAAGCTACATGATAGCTTAATTATGGAAGCGGCTAATAAAATAGCACCTAATGTTGATGCCATTGTATTGGCACAAGGATCAATGGCAAGAATGGAAACTAAAATATCTGAGCTAACATGTAAGCCTATACTATCGAGTCCCGAGCGGGGTGTTTTAAGCATTCAAAATGTACTTAATATACTTCTCGACTCATAAGTCAAAAACACCACGCATATAGTTAACACTCTGCTTTACCCATTCAGTTTCCATTTTGATGGTTTGTTCCAGAGTTTCCTGAAGAGGAGGCCACAACTCAATAACAACCGATGGGCAAAGGTTTTGAGCTTTAAATGCATCGATGACTTTATGCAAAGGAATTTGCCCCTGTCCCGAAGGTTTGCCGTTAACAGAGAATCCCATCAATGTTTGCGATCGTATTACCTCTATATCTTTAAAGTGGAAATTCCCGCAATAAGGGATCAGTCTTTCCATAACATATTCATGACCTTCCATAATTCCTAATGCATTAGCCAAATCCAGACACATCCTGAAATACGGGCTATCTATGCTTTCCATAAGCTGAACATACTCATCGGCGTGAAATGCTTCGGTATTTTCGAGAACTATAACTACATTAGACTTTTCGAATTGCGGAAGAACAGTTCTGATATTTTGCTCAACTTCGTCAAGTACTGCCCTTTTACCAAAAAGAGCAGGTAAGGTTCGTAACAGAGGGGACTTAAGTGTTTTGGCAATTTCGAGAAACCTCAATAAGTGATCGGGATCCGTTCCCTTGGTGCCAACTTCAATATTTAATTTATGAACGGAAGCAAAATGAGCCAACTCTCCAATTTCATATGAGCTTAACTGTTCAAGCGGTAGGTTATCAGCTATCTGAACAAGCTCAACATTTAACTCAACAGCATTACGAAGCAATTCAAGTGCTGTCATTTTCTTATGCGGCTGTGGACCTTTGTTTACTCCAATACTCCATGGATATGACCATGAACTTATCCCGAATTGGAAAATACTACTCATATTATTTATTTTTATTATATTATTTCAATCTCCACTTTCTTTCATTAATCTGAAAAAAGCAGCATCTAAATATACAAAAAAGCAATAAACTTACACTCTCTGCACTAATCAACATATTTCAAAAAAAACGTTAACTTCTAATTGTTAACAGATTTTCCGATAAATTATATATTTTTAGGCATCAATAATTTTCGGTATTTATTGATACGCGTTTAGGCATTAAAACTATGATTAATTATTCTGTACGAAATAAAAAAGTCGATTAAAAATGTTTAAAAAGCATCTTCTATTTTGCATAATGTTGTTTGTTACTGGGTCAATTCTAATCAGCACAATTTCTCTATCAACCAACAGGTCTCCTTTATCTCCACTTTTGATATTTTTCTTTTTGTGTACTGCTCTCTATTTTATGGGGCATAGGGGTCTCAGACAATATGCTTTTACAATGTGGGTTTTTGCTGCAGCATCAGCCGCTATGATATATCCATTTACATTCGACACATGGTTTGGGATAGATCTTGCTATTTTAATTGTACCGCTTATCCAGATAATTATGTTCGGCATGGGAACCACTCTAAATATTAGCGATTTTGTGAGAGTTTTAAAAATGCCAGTTCCTGTATTAATCGGGATTATACTTCAGTTTACAATAATGCCTTCACTGGCACTTTTACTTGTATTTATATTTGGCTTTGAGCCTGAGATTGCTGCCGGGATTATTCTCATAGGATCGTGTCCTGGAGGAGTCGCTTCTAACCTAATGGCTTATTTGGCCAAGGGGAATGTGGCTCTATCGGTTACGATGACATCATGCTCCACCTTACTTTCGCCACTTATAACCCCTTTACTGATGAGCGTGCTTGCAGGAAGGCTTGTTCCAATTAATTTTACAGATATGATGCTTTCCATTTTAAATATGATTATAGTTCCAATATTGGCGGCTCTTATTGCCAACACCATCCTATATGGGAAAGGTAAATGGGTAAAGAGTCATGTATGGCTTCTGGTAATTGCTGCATCGGGAATAATACTTGCTATAATAGGTATTCGCTTAGAACCTCCTTCATCGGGTTTTTTCTCTGCCATCAAAGGAGGAATGGTAATTGGCTTTGCCCTTATCGGTATCGTATCATTAACCAAGTTGGTTATGAACATCCTCAAAGGACCATCAAATTGGATGGACAGGGTTTTGCCGGTATTATCAATGGCATGTATCTGCTATATCATTGCTATTATCACGTCAAGGAGCAGCGAACAATTATATGCTGTGGGTTTATTGTTAGTAGGAACCTCAGTTCTGCACAACCTTTCAGGCTACCAGTTAGGCTACTGGTTGGCGCGTCTTTTCAGACTTGAAGAAAGGGATTGCCGAACAGTTGCTTTTGAGGTAGGCATGCAAAACGGTGGCATGGCTTCGGGATTGGCAATGTCTGTTTTAAAGAGTCCCTTGGCTGCACTTACACCAGCAATACATACCCCTTTGATGAATGTTACAGGTTCAATACTGGCAACTTATTGGTCTATCAGACCGGCTAAAACTAAAACAAAACCTCAGTTTTATTTACCTGAAAAGGAGAAAAAGCTTGTCTAAATATCCATCAAACTCTTTCCCTTAATTCAATATCGGTTTTTAAGGTGATTGGGCATAGCACTGGGCTCATAAAAAACGCCTGAGCCTCTGTCGCCTTGTGGCTTGTAATGCTGGTTATCTCTTGTGTATGCAGGTATATAATCATTCTTCCCACTTTCTTTCTGATACCAATCATTCCAAAGCTCCGACAAGCGTTCAATAATTTCAGGGTGCTCTGATGCGAGGTTGTTATCTTCAAATGGGTCTGTAGGAACATGAAACAGCTCCCATCCTGCATCATCCACCTCAACGAGTGTCCAATCGAGGGTACGAATTGCCCTGTTATCAGCAAACTGAAAAAACATTGGATTTTGCCTTTGCCATGTTTGTCCTTTTAACAAAGGCAGAAAAGACTCTCCGGAGACTGTTTTACCTAAATGCGGATTGTTTATAATGTCCATAAAGGTTGGGAGCAAATCAATTTTATGAACATGAGTTGATTCAATGCGTCCGGTTTCGCGATCGATAACGCTTGGCCACCATGCAATAGCTCCGGTTGTTACCCCTCCCCCATGTTGACTTATTTTGTATAATCTCCAAGGAGTAACGCTAGCATATGCCCATCCGGTGCCTGGCTGCCAATTCGAAGCCCTATCGCCGGGTAAAATATTGCGTTTAAGAAATACGGAGTCCATAACCGAAAAAGAATCGGTTCCATTATCGCTCATAAACAATACAAGCGTATTTTCTGCCATACCATATTCTTCCAAAGTATTCAATACACTGCCTACCCCCTGATCAATACCTTCAATCATAGCAGCATATACAGCCATACGGAGATCCTCCAAGTCCTGTTGTTCATAACTAAGCGACTCCCATTGCGGGAGGTTTTCGGGATAAGCCGGCAGTGTTGCATCATCGGGCACTATGCCCAACTCTTTTTGCCTGGCGAAACGTGCCTTCCTAACGGATTGCCATCCCGACATGTATTTTCCCCGATGCTTCATGATATCCTCACGGGGTGCCTGCAAGGGATTGTGGGGAGCCTGATAGCTCAACATAAGAAAAAACGGTGTTTGCTCATCTAGTTCTGCAACAGATTCGATGAACTTCACGGCACGGTCGGTAAAAGCATTGGTGCTAAAATAATCCTCGCCCCAAGCATTATATGGTTCATTATCTAAACGAAAATCAGGACTCCCTGTGAAGTGATCGGCAAATCCTCCGAGAAATCCAAAAAAGTGATCAAATCCACGTTCCATTGGATTACCAGGTAAATGCCATTTTCCAATTAATGCATTTCTGTAACCTGCTTCCTTCAAATATTCAGTAATAACGGGCATGTTTTCAAAACCGGGCACTGAACTAACGGAATAGTTACCGGTCATCAAGGCTGCACGCGAAGCTATACACATTGACGAGTTGTAAAAATGGGTTAATCGCATGCCTTCATCCGACAGGCGGTCAAGTGCCGGGGTGTGAATTTCGCCCCCATAGCATCCAATATCTGAATAGCCTTGATCATCGGTGATAACTATAATTATATTGGGGCGTGAAGTATTTCCTGAATGACTTACATCAGAAGATTCGGACTTATTCAGTCCGCCACATAAAACAATATGAAGCATTATCAAACAAACAATAAACAAGTAAGAGAACAAACGCATAGTATAAACATTAAAAATTAAAAATATACATAAAAGCACATATGTAAAAAAAGCTGAATAAGCCAAGCTATTAATTCTTAACAACGAAACTAAATCTTCCTGATCCTAGCTCCATGTTAACACGTCCATTTCTATACCCTAAAACCTTTAGGTAGTTATTATCAGAAAGGGGCTTACCGTTTTCCGACAAAGCCGAAATACTGTTTGCAGATAGTGAAATCAATGCCGTAGTATTTACCGGTACAACAATTTGATAATTCACATCCTGCGTTGGCGTCTTATCCCAGGCAGAAACAATTTCACCATTAATCGAATGGTAAGTAGCTTTCACAAAACCAATACCTTCATCAGCAATTTCCGGTTTAATGGTAAAGCGACGATAGCCGGGAAGGTCGGTTTTTATTCCGGCCATGTTTCCAAACATCCATTCGTTAACCGCACCAAAAGCATAATGGTTAAATGAATTCATGCCCGCATTTTTAAATCCTACCTCTTTGATGTAGCTGTCCCACCGCTCCCATATTGTTGTAGCACCATTAACAACCTCGAACAACCAGCCGGGGTATTCTTCATTTAACAATAATTCATATGCAAGGTCGCTTCTTCCTGTTTCAGACAAAGCCGGCAATAAAGGTCTTACCCCCAGAAAGCCAGTAGTTAGCATGTTGTTGTTAACACGTAATAGTTCGGCCAAATGTTTTCCGGCTATTACTTTATTATCAGCATCGAGAATATTTTTGAATATGGCATTGGCGTATGCAGTTTGGGTATGACCAGAAAAGCTCATGCGCCCATCAACATATCCTGAGCCATCGCCATAGGCTGAGGCGTTGGTAATAAATCTTCCTTCCCCATCGGTATAATGCTCCATAAAAGCCATTCGGATATTTGCAGTAAGATTTTCAAAATAATCAGCATCAGTTTCATTCCCAATAGCCTTTGCCATTTCGCTCATTAATGATGCACAGTATGCAAAATAGATGGATGCCAGCATATCTGGAGGTGTTTTCTTCCCAATAGAAAGCCAATCACCAAAACCACCTTTAGGGCTGATATCTTCGAAACTACCTTCTTTATAAATCAAGTTGCCATCCGATTTAGCTTCCATAAATTGTAGGTAAGCCATCATATTTGGCCAAAACCGCTCAAGTATGCGTGTGTCCCCATAGGTCTGATATAAGGTATAGGGAATAATGATTCCGGCTTCGGACCACCCTGGGGAATAAGTATCAGTTCGTCGGACCTGAGGAGCTGGCGCATAAATTGGGTAGGTATTATCAGGTCGTTGAGCATCGTTAAGGTCAACAGTCCATTTCGTAAAGAAAGCAGCAATATCGGTATTATAGGTAGCTGACTGCACAAAAACCTGTGCATCACCGGTCCACCCAAGTCGCTCATCGCGTTGTGGGCAATCTGTAGGAATATCCAGAAAATTTGAGCGCTGTGTCCATACTATATTGCTATACAATTGATTGACGAGTTCATTATCAGTTTCAATAAAACCTGCATCAGGTGCCATTGTAGTTAATACAAGCCCGGTAATGGCATCAATATCGGGCAACGAAGATAATCCGGAAATTTCAACATATTGAAAACCAAAAAATGTAAACTTCGGAGACCATGTCTCACCTGAAGTATCGCCTTTCATTATATAAGTAGCTGTAGCACGCGCTCTCCTCAGGTTCTCTGTCATCAGTCTGCCATTTGGGTGAAGCATTTCTCCAAACCGAATCAGTATGGTATCGCCTTTATTGCCCTTTATGTTATTTAAACGAACTATACCGGCAAAATTCTGTCCCATATCAAAAATATACTTTCCATCATCGGTTGGCTTAACCGATATTGGTTTTATTTCAGAGTGTACCTGAACCGGATTACCGGGATAACATTCAATTATGAGGTCAGTCTTATCATTGTAAACAGTTGCATATTCCCATGAAGCGTCATCAAAACCTGAACGGCTCCAATTATCAAATTCAAGATTTGCATTATAGGTTTCGCCATTTAAAAAGTCTGCTTCAACAATGGGGCCATGATTTGTTTTCCAGCTTTTATCGCTTATAATAATTTCAGTTTCGCCATTGCTGTATTCAATCTCAATTTGAGCTTTCAGTTTCGGAAATTCTCCATAAAAACCTCTAACCACTGGGTTTTGCACTAACAGAGCATAGCCTAGATACCCGGCATACCAACCATCGGCAATAATTGCACCAAAAGCATTGGTGCCTCGTTTTACCATATTAGTTACATCATAGGTTTGATAGTACACCCTTTTGTCGTAATCGGTCCAGCCCGGCGCAAAATAGTCATTACCAACTCTTTCTCCGTTTATTTCAAATTCGAATATTCCCAAAGAAGTAACGTATAGCCGTGCTTTTTTAACTTTTGATTTTATTTCTGTCTCTTTCCTGAAAAAAGGAGCAGGAGGCAAATGATAAACATCACCCTTACCATGGGCGGTTAGGTCATTTCCAATCCATTCGGCTTGCCAGTCAGTATTCTGAAGAAATCCCATCTCCCAACTGGCAACTTTGCTCCAGGAACCTGCCTCGCCATTTTTATCCCAGCTACGTATTTTCCAGTAACAAATATCTCTTGACGAGAGTGGTTCTCCGGCATAGACAATCTGGTTGGTTTCATTACTTAAAACCTTGCCTGTATTCCACATATCAGCTTTCTTATCGGTAAGTAAAGTAGGTGAAGAAGCCACTAATATTTGGTATGCGCTTTGCACCTGACCTCTCACATCGGACAATAACTCCCAGCTTAACCTAGGTTCTTGAATGTCAATAAATGGATCAACATTATATTCAGTTCTTAAATTTACGGGCAGCAAATCGGCACTCTTACTGCATGATGTAAAAACTACCACGAACATGATAAGAATTACTATGGGTACATTTAAGTTTGTTATTAGCTTATTCATTGCTTTTTTTTATGTTATGTTATAATTATTATCTGCTATAAAAAGAACAATTCAATGCTCCTAAAGAAACTATTTATATACAATTTCAATTCCCCGAGGAGCATCAACACTCGTTATCACTTTCCCTTCGTTGTTTTTTTCATGTTTTACAGATATTATTCCAAAGGGAGTTGGATATGTTCCCTTTGCCCATTCGAGGTCTCCCAGGTTAGGGTCAATCAAAATCTTTTTACACCCGGGCTCCAGCACTTTAATTCCAAGCACGTAACGAGTCATCCATGCGGTTGGCCCCGATGCCCATCCATGACACAAACTATGCCTGAAGCCAACATAACAATAATCGCCATATGTAGCATGCACGTCTATTTTTCCCTCGGGAATAAGCTCATCGATACGTGCGGCATTTTCCATCCATGCAAGATCAAAGTCTTCCCAAAAAGTAGTTGCGCCCAAATCCAACATTGCGCCCCAGTAGTCCCTTATTAGGTTCATTGCACCTAAGAAATCGCCAGCTTCTGCCCTTGCATTTAGTACGTAATAACCATAAAATGTAGATATTCCCGAATGGCTATCGACAGACAACAAGGTATCGTTCATGGCATTAAAGTCGGCAAGACCAGCCAATGCCAACAATGCACCAGCCGATTTATTACCATTAGGTGAAGGCACGTACTGTTTCAGTAGTGAAACCACATTAAGGTAATGCTCTTTCTTTTCAATCTCGTTAAATATTCCAGCAATTTCGGCACCTGCATCAAAGGTTTTAACCATCATAGCCTGCAAACCTGCATGTACAGCCTGTGGGTTTGGACTGGTAGGCCAGTCGAGAAATCGGTGTCCGTCAAGGTTCTCTTTACCGCTTTCATCAATTTTCGACTCTAAAACAGCCAAAAGTTCAAACAAATAATCTTTATGCTTATTTAAATATTCCAGATCGCCTGTATTTATATACCACTCATGCAACACAAGTATCCACCACATGGAATATGAGCTTATACCATTCATCCATCTAGGCAATGATGTAATTGACTTAATCATATCAAGACTTTTGGGCACCACTTCATTATACCCAAAAACAGAGAGAATTGTCATCACTTCGGGGTGCATATCTCCAACCCAGACCAACTGATCTCGTTTTATTCCATCCCACAAATACTCTTGCATGTTCAGATGTACCGTATAGGCCCCTGTCATCCATATTTCGTTCAATCTCTCATCGTTGCTCGTGAAGGAGCCAAGGTATGGAATATCGCGGAACACCTTTATTGCCCTAACTTCTTTAAGTAACAAAATCCGGTCGGTATCAAGCAATTCAATTTTTACAAAACGAAAACCACTATTGCCTACTTGAATTTTCCCTAACCAAGGAAGCGATAATTCGAAATCGCGCATGGCATGGTCGTTTGTAGCTGTTGACGTTTCAACGCTGCTCATAGCTTCACTTGCCGATTCGCCAAAGGTTATCTTAACTTTAATCGGGAGATGTTCCTGAAACATGCCAGTAACTATTTCAAGCCCACCGTGTATTTCCTTTCCAAAATCCAATAGTATAGCAGGATTGTTGTTTTTGTTTCCAACCATAGTACAAAGATTACTACCAACCAGATCTGCCTGCCCAATGCCTTCACTTAGAAGGGCATCGGCATTTCTTATTGAATTTCCGGTACTGTCAGACAACCACATTATCCTTACAGGGCTTAAAGGCTTATTAACTATTTCAGACCGACCATCTTGATGTCCGGTATATACCCAAGTATTGGGTTCGGGTTTGTTAGAACAAGCAGTTAGTATCGCCAGTATAAACACCAATATAAAAAATCTAATCATAAATTTTAAATTTAAATTCTGTATTATATTAACAGCACATTAATATTCTAAAAATGTAAATAATTTTAAGCTGCTAAAATAATGTCTCTTAACATTAATCACTTTCAATTTTAATTCTGTTTATTTCAAAAATGTCTCAAAAATGAGATGAATCATATTAATAAGCGATTTGTGTGTGAATTTCATGTGAGTTTATGTGCGTGAAAAAAAACAAAGAATTGTATTATTCGTTTAAATTAGCTGGCAAAACATCAATGGGCCTCATGTAAGGAGGGCTATTCCACTCTTTATTGGGAGCAACTTTCATAAAATCGTTCCATCTGTAGAACTTATCATTGTATTTCTCCATCCATAATGCTGTTAGCGACCACAACTCATCTTTAACAGATTGCATTTCAATATTATCAAACTGGTTATTTAGCTGATAAGGGTCGTTTACCCTATCAAACAATACGTTTGTAAGCGGATTATCGCCGCCATTCTTTTCGGTTGCATACGAGTACTCCTTCGTAACAACACCACGCCATCCTTTACCCCTAAATAACCACATCGGAATGTAATCTACGGCATCTTCATCAAGGTCTAAAATTGCCTGTGAAAGGTTTTTTCCATGGCATTCTTCAGGCACTTCCAGTCCAAGAAGTCCCAGCAAAGAAGGCATCAAATCGAGAGCACTAATTAGTAAGCCATTGGTTGACGACTCAATGATTTTAGCGGGCCACCGGAGAATGAATGGTACACGTGATGAATAGTCGTGAATATATTGTTTGGGAGGATTAGGCCTTGTAGTTCCGGCGAATTCAAGCATATCGCCATGATCGGAAGTAAAAACCACGATTGTATTATCGTCAAAACCCAAATCGCTTAACTTATCCATCAACTGTCCAAAAGCTATATCTACGCCTGTAGTCATAGCCATATGTCCATGATACATTCTCAGCAAATCAGGAGATCGTTCCATTCCGGGCCTTAGTTTAATACTGTCGCGCACGTAATAGGCCATTAATTCAGGGGGGGCATCATACCTGTAATGCATGTTGCCATCTTCGCCTAGAAACAGCCCCCAGTCGTGTGGCGGATGCCAAGAAACAAACAATGCAAAGGGGTTATCGTTATTTTTTCGACTGTCAAGAAAATCCAATGCCTGTTTGGTTTGCCCATATACCTCCCAATCATCAAAAAAAACTTTTTGGTCATTTTCATCCCAGAAAAAAGAATGCCCTGCACGAAAATCAACGTGGCAATTGTTGGTATAGAATAATTCGTCGAATCCATAGCGCATTTCTCCTTCAGGTATTGGCCTATTCCTATCACCTCCAAGCAGATGCCATTTCCCAATATATGCAGTGTTATAACCTGCATCGCCGAGTACCTCGGCAAATTTTTTACCATGCCCCGGAACGAGTGTTTTATCGTTTTCAAATGCACCATTATACAATGGGTGCTGACCAGTCATTAGCATTCCACGGTAAGGTGTACATGTTGATGAATTGGAAAAGCAATGGGTGAAAAGCATGCCCTGCGATGCAAATTTATCAATATTAGGGGTTAATATCTGTTCATTGCCATAACAACCAACCATGTCGAATGCCTGCTGATCGGAAAAAATAAAAACTAAGTTGGGCTGCTTATATTCTTGCTTACACGAAATAAAAAGCATAACGGATATGAAAATACCCAAACCACTATTTTTAAAAATGCTCATAAAAAATATTAATTGTAAATAACTTATAATGTTTTAATATCTTCATTCTTTATACTGGCAATGTATTCTGATGGTGACATTTTGTTTTCACGTTTAAAGGCAGTACTAAAGTACGAGGGAGAACTGAAGCCCACCATTTCACTTACTACCTGTACTGAAATATCTTCATTCTTAAGAAATTCTAAGGATTTATTAATCCTGTATTTTTTTAAGTATGCAATAGGTGTTAGATTGGTAATGCACAAAAACTTTCTGTAAAAACTGCTACGGCTCATATTCATCTTTTCAGCTATCATTGCAATATCCAGTTCCGTATTAGCAAGGTTATCTTCTAATGTTTTATCTAACTGTGCAATAAAACTCATGGCATCTTGATTCCCTTCATATTCCTTTAGTTCGGGAATTTTACCATTAAAAAATATTTCATGAATCCTGCTTCGGTTCCTCAATTGACTGTCAATTGTATGTAACAGAAGATCGATATCGAATGGCTTTGGCACATAACAATCGGCACCTGACTTTAACCCTTCAATCTGATCTTTTATTTCACTTTTAGAGGAAAGTAATATCACAGGCAAATGTGACATTTCAACACTACCCCTTAGTCTTTTTATAAATTCAATACCATTCATTTTAGGCATAACAACATCAGAGACGATTAAGTCAGGATTTTTTTTCTGGATAATACCAAGTGCTTCCTCTCCGTTATATGCAAAAACAACCTTGTAATATTGACTGATTATTTTCCGCAAAAATGCATTCAATTGAGTATCGTCTTCAACTACCAGAACTGTTTTATCAAAATCTGGCTGTATGCTGTTGTTAAGCACAATAGGAACTGTTGTCTCTATAGAAATTGCATCGGAGTTAGTAAATGCCATAGAGTCATAAGCATCCAAATCGCAAGGAATAAGAAATGAAAAGGTAGCTCCGCCACCGGGAGTATTATGAGCCCGGATAAAGCCTTTATGCAATTCAACCAGTTTTTTCGTGAAATTCAGGCCTATACCAATACTTGAATAATCAGGACCGGATATCCCGTGGCCAGCCTCGCTTTGAATATACCGATCAAATATATCATCCATTTTATCAGTATCTATTCCTTTCCCATGATCAATAACAGAAATCTCAATAAATGTATCTGCAATTAACTCATTGATGTTGGCAATTTTTTCATATTCATCTGATATTTCATTACGCCCTGCTTTATTTACCATCACTTCAATCTGACCACCGGGTTCGGAATGTTTGACAGCATTGGACAACAGATTTGTCAATATTTTCTCAATAATATCTGCATCAAAATATAACAGGTACTCATTGTCTTCGATAAAAAAGATTTCAATATCTTTCTCCTTCGCAAGAACAGAAATATCGTTGATAATAGCCTGCATAACGCTATTTAAATCAGATTCCTTTATCCATAAAGGCATCACCTCACTTTCTATCGTCCTAAATGCCAATAACTGATTGACGAGTTTCAAAAGCCGTTCCACATTCGATCCGGCCATTTTTATATGGTCTTTAATTATTGTAGGGGTGCTCTCAATAATTCCAATCTGCTGAAAAATAGCCTTTAGTAATGTGAGGGGTGTTCTGAATTCATGTGCAATATTGGCAAAAAAACGCTTCTTCATATCGTTTATCTCAGTATCGCGTCTATGTAGAACCTGTTCAAGCTCAAGCTCTTTCTTTATAAGAATAGATTTAACATAAAGTTGAGACAAGAAGACTACAAGACCAATAAGAGCAGAAACATATAATATCCAAGCTACATTGGAGAACCAGGGAGCAGGCATTACTCTTATATTTAATCCATTGGATAGTTCCGATGAAACACCTTCATCGTTTACAACTTTTACCTTGAAAGTATATGAACCTCTATGCAAGTTAGAATAAGAAACCCTTCTTTGACTGCCTGCATAATTCCAATTTTCATCAAAACCTTCCAGCATATAATAATACTCAAGGTTTTCGGAATTGTAATAATCAAATGCAAGGTAATTTATACTGAAAATTCGATCGCGGTGACTTAGCTTAATGTACTTTGTATATACAATGCTTTTATCTAACAAATAACTTGATGAGGCTAAAGCTTTTTCATTGTTTATGTACAGTTCATCTAGCAAAATTGTCAAAGGAACAGAATCCGTTTCGGTTAAAATATCAGGTTTGAAATAGGTTATCCCATTATTTCCTCCGAAATAAAGAATTCCGTTTTCATCCTTATATGCAGCCTTCTCATGAAACTGATAATTATTCAATCCATCCTTATAAGAGTAGGTTTTTACTTTAAAATCGCTCATATTAAAACGTGCCAGACCAAAAGATGTACTTAACCACAATCGGCCAAAATCATCTTCCAGAATTCCCACGACATCATTACTGGGTAGCCCGTAATTAGTTCCAAAACTTCTAATTGTCCCATTTTCTTTATCTAACATGATTAAGCCGTGGTTGTATGAGCCAATCCATATTCGCCCCTGCTTATCATAGTGAATTGTTACTGCAGAAAGGACTCCCGGATAGTTATCAAGGCCGGGGAATTGCACTTTTCGTATTGTAAAATCATGGGTATTCATGGTAAATACACCAAATCCATGACTAATGAACAAAAACTCATCATCACTATAGAATGCAAAATCAGTAATATTGGAACCTGACTTATCAGATTGAAAAACAACATCTCCATGCATATCATACACCCATATCCCCTGATTTTCGGTTCCGGCAAAAACCATGTTGCCCTGTTGGTGCAAACAAACGATGGGACTATAAAGCAATGAAGTCGAAACATTTTCACATAAAAGGCCTTTTGTATTTTCGAAAATTTGCAGGTAATAGCCTGATCCAATCCAATACCTGTTGTACGAATCAACCAGTAGTGAGCGCAAATAGGGGTAAGCCATATTGCTGTTACTAGGATTAATTAATGCTTCACACTGTCTTTCACGGTCGTAAATAAACAAACCGCTCTTACGGGTTGTAATTATCAGTCGATTTAAATGATCCTCAGAGATATTTGTTATGAATTCATTATTTATTAGATTATTTAGGTTTGAATCAAAATTAAAAGCTTTTCGCTGCTTAAAATATACATTAAGTCCCTTATCGAAGGTTCCAAGCCACAAATCGCCATTTTTATCAACGCTACAAGTATTATAGGTATTCGAATGGATTTTATTGTAGGAACTCTGGTTTGCTGAATAGTTTGAAATGGAGGAATTTTGAATGTTGAAATAAAACAATCCATCAGTTTTACTGCCTGCCCAAAACTCACCCTCTCTAAATTCGGAAATAAAACTAATTTCCTGGCCTTTCAAGGTGTTTGTCAACAATCTAAATTCCTTCGGGTCGACAAAAGTTCGCTTATGCATGTCAAAGAAATTTAATCCATTCTCTGTTCCCAGAACCAATACCCCATTTGAAAGCTCATGAATACATAGCACTGAATTGCTAAATTGAGGCATTTCAGATTGTTCATCCTTATAGTAGTGATAAGTGTTGGAGGAATTATCATATGCAGCAAAACCTTTCCCATGCAGGAAGGAAACCCATAAAACACCCTGGCTATCAACATGAATTCCACTAGTATTGAAACCCTTGACCCAGTTATCACCAAGCGGCTCCATTACATAATCGTTGGTTTGGAACCTGAAAAGGCCATGATGCAGTGTGGCTACATATATGTACCCATTATATTCGAGAATATCAACTACACTAAAGAAATGACTCGAAAACAACCTGCCAATTGTCTCAGTTTTGGAATCATAATAATTGAGTCCGGCAGTTGTTCCTATAAAAATCAGTCCGTCATTGCCAACATACACCTTATTTATATTACTCGAATATAAAGAATTGACATCATCTACATTCTGAAAAAAATGAGTAAATTCATATCCATTATAACGATTAAGCCCGCGTCTTGTTCCAATCCAGATATAACCCAGATCATCTTGTGCAATTGACGTAACATTCAGGTTTGAAAGACCATCAGGCACAGAATAATTCTTAAAAACAAGATGTTTCGCATCAGAATTCTGTCCGGAAACTAATACCAATAAAACGAATAATGTCAATCTAATGATAAACATACAATTACATGAAATAATTAGGGTCTAAATATATACATAATTAAGGATTAACAATCGGATTACCTTTAAAATTAATGGTTCTATACGGGATGGTTTCGGTGTCGTCTACCACATAATTCCATCTTTCAATGTAATTCATACCAGGTTCAAAATCATCATTGGTCTTTTTAAGAAGCGTTTGCATTTTTTTATGCAACAAGCTCTTAAGCTCATTATATTCACGATTATGCACCAGATTATTCATTTGAAAAGGATCATTTACATTATCAAACAACATCCATGGACCATCCAGGTCATGCACATAAGTATATTGTTTGGTTCTCACACCCCTGTATTCTTTTCCGCCATCCTTTCTTGGCCACTGCCCGAATGGATGATAACATGCAATTAGAACGGCATCTGTAAAATCCTTGCTTTCACCCGAAATAATACCTGATAAATCATCACCTTCAACGCTTTTAGGAATAGGTAAACCACACAAGCCAAGAAGTGTTGGCATAATATCGGGTGTATTTAGCATCATGTCGATTTCGCGACCTGTATCTCCATGCAAGCTTGGATATTTCAATATGAATGGCACATGAATTGACTCTTCATACGGAACTTGTTTATAAAACCAATCTTGAGAGTGAATCATGTATCCATGATCGCTTGTGAATATAAAAACAGTGTTCTCGTCGAGGCCGGCATTTTTCAGAGCATCTTGAATATCGCCAATACATTTGTCAAGAGCAGTTATGTGCCCGTAATATCCAATTAAGTGCCTTCTAACAATCTCATGATATTCTTGAGGAACGTTGTCTCTTATGCTCAAGTCTTTATTCCTATACAAATCCTTGTAGGCTTCGGGAGCCTGCTGAAAAGGGGTATGAGGAGGGCCATAAGAAATCATCAGGAAAAAAGGGTCATCCGATTCTTTTTTTGAAGAAATATAAGCGATGGCATCATCCGTTTGTGCAAAAGCATCATAGCCATCCCATTTTTTATACTGGTCATTGTTGCCCCAATACCAGGAATCATTATAGTTATGAGTACATTCCAACACTTTCCAGTAGTCAAAGCCTTGTCGACGTTCTTTCGGGATAAACGAATTTCTTCCATGACCATCCAAATGCCACTTCCCTATATAGGCTGTTTCATATCCGGCTTCCTTAAAAACTTTTGGCATACTTAGGGCCTCCGGGTCAAGCAACACATCATTCACAAATACCCCATGGGTCAGGGGATACTGTCCGGTCAACAAACTTCCCCTGTAAGGAGAGCAAACCGGACAACCGGAAATAGCATTGGATATATTGATGCTTTCACCTACTAGTTTGTCAAGATTTGGCGTTAAAACATCGGGATTTCCGTTATAACCAGTATCCTGTGCACGCATCTCATCAACAAAAACAAACACTACATTAGGTTTAGGGGCTTCGCTTTCCGTGCAAGAAGAAAGCATAAGAACAAGCCCTGCAAAAATGATAGTCGCACAAAATTTCATCACTATTCTCATCTTCTAATAATTTGCATAGTTAATAATATCCTTACCTTCCTTAAAAAGTTTATACAGGTTGATAAAAGGAACATCTCTGGCTTCCAGGGCGGGATCATAATCATGATTGAGCACTGGCCAGTAACGCTTTTCTACATTGTTTTCCAAATAATCAATTAGTTCAGCAAACAATTCTCTGGTCATTTCAGGTTTTTCACGCATCAGGTTTGTTGTTTCCGAAATATCCTCCCTAATATTGTAAAGTTTCAAACGACCATGCCAGTCGAACAACAGCTTGTAATCGCCTTTCCTTATTCCTGAATGAGGTGTAAGCGGAAAACCATCATCGGCATTATCAACAATGACATTGAAGGGATAGTGCCAGAAAAAAGTATTACGAGTATATGTTTTGTTTTTGTTTTGCGGATCGTTCCATAGGCCTGTAAGGCTTTGACCGTCGATATCCATACCTTGGGTTTCATAGCCGGCTATATCAAGTATTGTAGGAAATAAATCATTAACATCAACTGTCACATCGCTCCAGATTCCCGGCTTAATTTTTCCTTTCCAGTAAAAAACAAGCGGCACCCTGATGCCACCTTCAAACAGTTGGGCTTTACCTCCTTTTAACGGATCGTTGACTGTAATTGGTACATCCCTATTGGGTACCTGCCATGAGAAGCCTCCATTATCAGACATAAATATAACCAAGGTGTTTTCTTCCAGACCCGACTCCTTCAAAGCACGCATTATCCTACCAATACCATCGTCCATTCTCTTAAGCATTCCTGCATAAGTAGCATCAAAATGCCCATTCCAACCTTTGGTTTCTTTTGCATCAAAGTACTCCACATCTTCTTTAGGTGCTTCGATGGGTGTGTGTACGGCAAAATGGCAAAGATACAGGAAGAATGGTTTGTCTTGACCTTCGGCCTTGCTATGTATATAGTTTACTGCTTTATCCGTGAGATCATCGGTAAGATATTCATGATCACTCAACTCGCCAGAATATCCTAACAACAGTTCATCCTGTGGAATGTCGGGATAATTATTTTTACGGTTTGCGTTCCATGCATTCCTCCAATTAAAATAGGTCGATCCACCGGCATCAAACCATGCAAGGCCGTCAAAACCAAAATCAACAGGAGAATAACGATTGGCGCCAATTCCACCGATATGCCATTTTCCAATAAATGCAGACTCATAATCGGTCATCACATCAGTTAAAATGGTTTCCCTCCTACCCCCATCGATATCGTAACCTCTGGGTATAGCCGTATTGGTTGTTCCATTTATCCAAGCCTGTTGAATTGGGATATCATCACCATGATATATAACATCGTGAATATAGTGCCCATCAGGCAATTCAGTAGCTGTATTGTAATAGGTTCCACGCGGAGGAACAGCAGTAGTAAAACCCAGACGAGATGCATACTTCCCCGTTAGCAAACTTGCTCTTGTAGGTGAACACAACGGACAGGCATACGCCTGAGAAAATGCCATTCCTCTTGCAGTTAGTTTATCAAGCTCTGGAGTCTCGTAAAACATCTCCGAGGGTTTTGCATTAGTTAAACCGGCAGCAAATGCTCCAACATCCATGTAGCCAAGGTCATCAGCCAGAATGAAAATAATATTTGGCGGCTTCACGTTATTGTCACCAGAATTACCGCAACTTGTAAGACCAAGCAATGTGGCAAGCGATAAAATCGAAATAATTAATGTTTTATTCATCTGTTTATATTATAATTTGTTTCAATGTTTTCAATTCCAAAAGTTAATCTTGGTTCAGAAATGTGCATTCGCCCGGGCTGCTTCAGATCAAGAACCACCGTGATTATCCCATCCGAAACCTCAGCGTTCAGCGGCACCCTGACCTTCCTGCTTTCGAGGTCGGGTATAGTAAGTGCTGGCTTACCATATA
>SKHV01000020.1 GCA_007116765.1 Prolixibacteraceae bacterium
ATTTCAATGTTGTCGGCCACTACATCGGGTGAACCTGGTGGATGACTGAATGCGCTAATGGTTTCGATGTTATTATCCTGACACGACAAAAAAAGCACTGCAACCGAAAAGATTGCAATGCTTAATATACTATTCTTATATTTTTTATTGAGCTCTGACACGTACTTTCGTTGTTTCGTTAATCCAGCCTCCCACTTGGTGGCTTGCACCTTCGGTTAGTCCTCTAAAGAAAACTTCGTCGCGAACGGGGAAGTAGTTTTTATAGGTATTTACCCTGTTCACTGCGTCGGTACGACAATTTTCATTTTGAGCTGCTCTTTCGAAATAATCTACTGCTACCCAATATACTGTACTTCTTTCAAAAGCATCTTCGCTGTAATCGCGGCTCGCCTGAGCATATACTTCACCAAGTAGCATGTATGCTTCACAGTAATTATTTCGTAGTTTTGTTGCTTCTTTCAGATAGTCACGACTTTGCTTCAAGTTTCCTTCTTGTAAAGCTAAACCTGCTGCTTCGTAATAGTATACAGCACGCTGAACATCAGGAGCATCTGAATTATATGCTTCTTTGTAATATTCGTAAGCACGTTGATACTCGTTGCGTGTGATAAACATACGAGCCATGTTAAAAGCTGCTTCGGGCGATGGCTCTAAACGGTATAGTGTTTCTGATAATTCGATTACCAGCGGATTGTCGCAATCGTAACGACGAAACATTCTCAACATTTTCTTGATTTCATCAATGTCGCTGGGGTTATCTCTAAACTTGGGTTCATAAAGATTTACCATTGCAGGGCAATCGAGTGCTCCACTGCTTTCAATTATTTGCTCCACTAATGGGATAGCCTGTAATGCTGACTCAGATAAATCTTCATTTAAAGTTTGCTGATTAAGCAATTCCATTGCATTCTCAAAATTTTCGAGTACAACAGCCTGTGAAAATTCATTGAAAGCGAAAAGTCGGCGTGTTGACTGCATGTAAAGCACAATAACTGCAGGTTCGGTTTCGATTCCGTTTTCTTCAATAGCTTCAACTGTAAACTCATAACCACGAAGCATCTGTTCCCTTAATTCACGTTCGGAGAGGTTAAGGTTCAAAATGCTTCTGAGAAAAGCATCAGCTTTACGTCCCATTAATTCACCTTTACTGCCTAAAAGTCTGATTCGTTTGTCATAAATCATCATCATAGTGTCGAGATATGCAATTTGAGTAGGAGCATCAAATGCTTTCTCCATTTGACTTTCCATCATTCTCAAACCATCCTGATAAATATTTACAGTCGACTTAGGATATGTTTCGTACACTGTTCGCCAATAAGGCATAGCCGCTTTGAAATCACCTTGCCTGAAAAACTCACGATACAATGAATAATTATTAAGAAAATCTCTATCTCCATCGCGTTGTAACTCCTCTAAGGTTTTAAGAATTGCACCTGCATCTTCATTTCCGTCGGGTATTTCGCTACCATCGAAACTATAATTGAATACATCAGATTCGATCTCTTCTACATTTACTCTTTTTGAGTTATCGAGGAAAGTAAAACGAATGAAGCGACTTCTGTCACTTACTTCAAGTTCGTAATATCCGTCGAATCCGGTAAAAAAACTTTCACGTGAACGGTGATCTTCCACCAAAATACCTGCTGCCGGCTTACCGTCGTTATAAACTACTCCGGATATTTTTCGTTGTGAAAATGCTGTTAGTGAAACAGTAATTAAAACAAGTATTACAATTATTTTTGCTATCGCTTTCATGATGTTATAAATTATTTTGTAATATGCTAAACAAATAATATGCCAGCATTTTTTTCTATTCCTGTTTATTAATTTCGATATTAAAATTTAAAATGCGGTTAAGCCCTATTAGTGTTATTTCGAGGGCTACAAATTTGTGATTTTTTAGCAATTTTTCAAAATAGTTTCTGTCTCCACCTGTAACAATTACAATTAGATCATCATTATATCCTGAATATAAACCTATTACATATTCTAATTCTCCCAATAATCCGTATTGTACACCCCCTGCTATTGAGTTTAATGTATTATTACCGGGTATATATCCAGGTGGTAATGCTTCCACCAAGGGTAGTTTCTCGGTAAAATGATTCAATGCCTTAAAACGCATTGTTAAACCCGGACTAATATATCCTCCTTCATACTGATTATATTCATTTACGAAATCATAGGTTATGGCTGTTCCGGCATCAATTACCAACACGTTGCGACCTGAATACAAATAACTAGCACCAACAGCAGCGGCAATCCTATCTTTACCCAGAGTTTGGGGGGTTTCGTAAAGATTATCAATAGGCAATAATGTTTCGAGATCAAGTTCAAGCACAAACTCAAGATGATTTGATAAATCCGATAATAATTGGCTAGAATCTTTTCTCACACTTGAAACTATAGCATGATTAATCTGTGGATAATGAGTAAGTAAGTGTTTAATTTCAACTATATCCAAAGAATCGAAAGTGGTAAAATGAACAATTTTATCGTTGTCAAAAATCGCTGCCTTAATTCGGGAATTACCTATGTCTATTATAAGATTGGACACCTTTCTTCTATTTTATTCTTTGACTAATGTCAAGTGCCACAACTGAATGAGTAAGCAATCCTATCGAGATGAAGTCGACACCAGTAGCCGCCACTTCACGCACTCTTTCCAATGTCATATTACCTGATGCTTCAACTTTTGCTTTTCCATTAATTATTTTCACTGCTTCCTTCATAGTTGAGTTGTCCATGTTATCAAGCATTATTATATCGGCACCGGCAGCTAAAGCTTCATTTACCTGAGCAATACTGGTGGTTTCTACTTCTATTTTGATTTTTCTATCAATATTTGGTCTAATTGCATTTACTGCCTTGCTTATTCCTCCTGCTACACTAATGTGGTTGTCTTTAATCATCACCATATCGTATAGCCCAATTCGGTGATTAGTGCCTCCACCTGCCTTTACAGCATATTTATCGAGCAGCCTTAAACCCGGAACAGTTTTTCGGGTATCGAGAATTTTTGTGTCGAAATCCTTCACAGCATCGACAAAATAAGCAGTTTGAGTAGCAATACCCGACATGCGTTGCAGAAAATTCAACGCCAACCTTTCGCCGGTTAACAAAGCTCTGTAACTGCCTTCTATTTTACAAATCAAATCACCTGTTGTCACCTTATCACCATCATTCTTCTCATAAATAAATTGAATTGATGAATCAATATGCTTGAAAACAGCTTCGGCCACAAATAAACCGGCGAGCACTCCATCGGCCTTAGCATGCATTACCGCGGTGGCTGTTTTACCTGAAGGAATTAGTAAATCGGTAGTGATATCACCACTATTTACATCTTCTTTCAGTCCAATCTCTATTAGTTGCTGTACAATTTCCTCTAAATACCCGTGCATGTGATCATTTTTAAAATGAATGCAAATTTAGAAAATATACAATCAAACATTTATTAAATTTGAAAAATTAAAGAATAAAAAAACCTTTCATATTAAAACTCATATTTTAGAACCATAGGTTTTTGTTATTTTGTAGCTAAAATTATATTACTAATCCAAAATATTAATATTGTGAACATTAAAATTTTAACATCGATGATTTTACTAGCCATGTTAGTATCATGCGCTCAATCAGAAAAGAAAGACAACCCGTTTTTCAGCGACTACAACACACCTTTCGGGGTTCCTCCTTTTGATTTAGTTGAAAATGAACACTTTATTCCTGCTTTTGAAGAAGGAATTAAACAACATGAGGCCGAAGTAGAAGCAATAGTTTCGAATCCAAATACACCCGATTTCGAAAATACCATTGCGGCACTTGATTATAGTGGAGATTTACTAAGCCGGGTAGGTTCAGTTTTCTACAACTACAATTCGTCAAACACATCTGATGAAATACAGGCTATTGCGCAGGAAATTGCTCCTATTATGTCGTCGCACCGCGACAACATTAACCTCAATGCTGATCTTTTCAAACGCATACAGGCTGTTAATGCAAAAAAAGATGAGCTTAACCTTAACGAAGAGCAAAAAATGCTTCTAAAAGAAACTTACGAAGGTTTTGTACGCAACGGAGCGGCTTTACCTGCCGAAAAACAAGAACGTTTCAGAGAAATCAATCAGGAACTTTCAGTACTTACCCTCACATTTGGACAAAACGTTTTGGCCGATGTCAATAATTTCAAACTTTGGATTAACGATGAAGCCGACCTTGCCGGCCTTCCTCAATCGGTTGTTGATGCAGCAGCCGAAGCGGCCGAAGCAGCCGACGAGCAAGAAGGAAAATGGCTTTTCACACTGCAAAACCCAAGTGTAATGCCTTTTTTAACTTATGCCGACAACCGCGACATGCGTGAAAAAATGAACCGTGCTTACATTATGCGTGGCCGCAACAAAAATGACAATAATAACCAGGAAAACATTAACCGATTAACCGAATTACGTCTAGAACGTGCCAAACTTTTGGGGTTCAATAATTTTGCAGAGTTTGCCTTACAAAACCGTATGGCCGGAAACGTTGAAACCGTTGAAACTTTTCTAAAACAGTTATGGGATGCAGCTCTTCCTATAGCAAGTGATGAGGCAAAAGAGCTTCAGAAAATGATTGACAGTGAAGGAAAAAAATTCGATTTGGCTTTCTGGGACTGGCGCTATTATGCCGAGAAAGTAAGAAAGGAAAAATACGACCTTGATGAGGCAGAAATAAGCCAATACTTCGAAATAAACAATGTACGCGACGGTATTTTCATGGTAGTAAATAAATTATGGGGATTACAGTTTAATCATCGCCCTGAAGTACCAGTATATAACCCTAATGCTACAGCTTGGGAAGTTTCCGAAGCCGATGGTTCGCACATTGGTATTTTGTATATGGACATGCACCCAAGAGCAAGCAAACGTGGTGGTGCATGGATGAGCAGCTACCGTAAACAACAAATTGATGAAAATGGCGAATATGTACACCCTGTAATTACTATTGTGTGTAATTTTACTGCTCCCAGCGGAAATCAGCCGGCTCTGCTCACTTTCGACGAGATGACTACATTCTTCCACGAATTTGGACATGCCATACACGGATTATTGTCGGATGTTAAATATCCCGGACTTTCAGGAACATCGGTTCCTCGCGATTTTGTGGAGCTGCCTTCGCAGGTGCTTGAGAACTGGGCAAAACATCCCGATGTATTGAAAATGTTTGCTAAACATTACGAAACCGGAGAAACTATTCCCGATGAACTCATTGAAAGAATTCAGGCAAGTGCCAACTTCAATCAGGGATTTTCTACAGTTGAGTTTCTTGCATCAGCACTTCTCGACATGGACTACCACACAAAAAATGAATACGTTCCATTCGAAGTTCAAGAGTTTGAACAAAAAGTTCAGAATCGTTACAGTATGATGGATGAGATCTATTTCCGCCACGGGAGCACTCATTTCCAACATATTTTCTCGGGTGGCTATTCAGCCGGATACTACAGCTACATTTGGGCAGGAGTACTCGATGCCGATGCTTTTGAAGCCTTTGTTGAAACCGGAGATTTGTTCCACCAGGAAACTGCCCGCAAATTCCGCGACGAGTTACTCTCACGAGGTGGAACGCGCGAAGCAATGGAAATGTATAAGGCTTTCCGCGGTAAAGAGCCAGGAATTGAACCGCTGCTAAAACAACGTGGCTTAGTAAGATAGCTTCATTCAACCCATATTCAAGGGGCTGTCTAAAAAGTCATCAAAACTAAATTTTCAACAAAAGCACAAAGGCACAACGATTTCACAAAACCTTGACTGTGAGCACGTAATACTTCGTATTGCCTTTGTGTTTTTGTGTATTGGTGTCCTAATTAATGACTTTTTAGACTGCCCCTTTTTTTTTCATCAAAGAGTTTTATGTAAAAAAAAACAGCAAATAATTGAAACTACCGGCTAAGGGTTATCACTCATTCTGATTATATTTGAAAAATCATAAAATGAGATTGGAAAAATGGAAAAATTAATATCAGTTGACAAGTCAAATATTTCCAACGAACATATTTGCTGTGCATTTTCTGATAAAAAATGCAAAGACAGTTATGAACTGAAAAAAGAATGGTTAAAAAAAGAATTTGATAACGAGTACGTTTTCCGTAGAATTGACGCAAGAGCAAAAGTATTCATTGAGTATGGGCCAGCAGAAAAAGGTTGGACTCCAATTGATGCACCAAATTATTTACTGATTAATTGCTTTTGGGTTTCAGGCAAATACAAAGGAAAAGGATACGGCAAAGAATTATTGCGACTTGCGATTGAAGATGCCAAATCTCAAGGAAAAGACGGACTGGTAACTGTTGTTGGGACAACTAAGTTTCATTTTATGAGTGACCCCAAATGGTTATTAAAACAAGGATTTGAGACTTGTGAAAAATTATCATCAGGATTTAGTTTACTGGTAAAAAAGATAAACCCGAAATCAAATGATCCAAAATTTAAAAACTCCGTAAAAAGTGGAAAATGTGATGATGAAAATGGATTAGTAGCTTATTATTCTAATCGATGTCCGTTTTCAGAATATCATGTTCTTAATTCGCTGACAGAAACAGCAGAGAAAAGAAAGCTGCCTTTAAAGATTATTAAACTTGAAACCATGCAGCAAGCACAATCGGCTCCGACACCGGCAACGATTTTTAGCTTATTTCATAATGGAAAATTCGTAACTACTGATTTAAGTTCCTGCATGGACAGTAGGTTTGATAAAGTGATTGGAAACCACTTGCATTGAACAAAACTTGAATGAATAAGTACCTACCTTAATGCCGCATAAATCACCTCAACCGGGTGCAGTGCTTTTCGACCGGTGCCATGCTCAATTTGCTCGCGGCAACTTGTGCCGGGGGCTGAAATAATTGTTTCGGTATTGCATGACCGTACCGCCGGGAAAAGTACCATCTCGCCTATTTGCATGGAAAGCTCGTAGTGCTGTTTCTCGTATCCAAAAGAACCGGCCATGCCGCAACAACCCGAAGGTATTTCTTCAACACTGAAATTTTTGGGGAAACCGAGCATGTCCAACGTGCTTTTAGTAGTGGCAAGTGCCTTTTGGTGACAATGGCCATGAAGCTTTATAGTTGATTTTTCGATTGTAAAACTTTCGGCTTTGATATTCCCTTTTTCAACCTCGCGCATAAAAAACTCGTCGAACATGAGAGTGTTTGCGACAAGTGTTTTTGCTTTATCTGCTAATTCAGACCGGACCAACACAGGGTACTCGTCGCGAAAAGTAAGTATTGCCGAAGGTTCTATTCCCACCAAAGGATTTTCGCTATTTATTATTTCACTTAAAACTTCAACGTTGAAATTCGCCAGCTTGCGTGCTTTCTTTAACAAGCCTTTAGAAATGTAGGTGCGCCCACTGCTTTTGTGTTTCGGGATAATGACTTCATAGCCCAGCTTTTCAAGCAGCAAAAT
This sequence comes from Prolixibacteraceae bacterium, assembly GCA_007116765.1. Classification (GTDB taxonomy): domain Bacteria; phylum Bacteroidota; class Bacteroidia; order Bacteroidales; family Prolixibacteraceae; genus Roseimarinus. Next base: position 7,443 of record SKHV01000020.1, read on the forward strand.
GGCTTTTATCCCCACACCCGAATCGCTAGTATTCAAAAATTCATCGTTGAATAAATACACCTTCTTACGGCTTTCTGCTTTGCTTTTTCTTTTTTTATACCAATTGTTTAGCGTACGAATGGGTAAAACCGGCAAGGGCCGTTGTGCTGCAAAGCCTGCTATTTTTTTCAATATGTATGAAGACAAACTTGCCTTGAAAAGCCATTTGGACAATGGATTAAAGTAAATGGCCACTTGCATCAAACGTGGATAATTGGCCACCAAGCGCACCTCAATTGGTATTGGGTTTGCATCGTAGTGGTTTTGGAGGAAATCGGCTTTCAGCTTTGCAATATCCACGCCCGAGGGGCATTCGCTTTTACAAGCTTTACACGAAAGGCACAATTCTAGGGCATCAAGCACCATGTGGCTATCGTCCCAGGCAATACCTGCCGAACGAGTGAGCAGTTCGCGCATTATGTTGGCCCTTCCGCGGGTCGAATGCAGCTCGTCGCGGGTTGCCATATAGCTGGGGCACATGGTTCCACCGCTTAATTGCGACTTGCGACAATCGGCCGAGCCATTGCACTTTTCAATGGCACGTGCCATGCCCAGCGTTAACTTATAGTCGAAATAGCTGTTCAGTTCAGGGGTTTCCATGCCGGGTTTGTACCTCAACATTTTATCCATTGGTGGTGTATCGGTAATTTTTCCGGGGTTGAAAATATTATTCGGATCCCACGTACTTTTCAATTCTTTCAAAACAGCATAAACCTTATCACCCAGCATGTAAGGAATAAATTCGCCGCGCAAACGCCCGTCGCCGTGCTCACCACTGAGCGAGCCCCTGTACTTTTTCACCAAACATGCTGTTTCACGGGCCATAATCCTGAATAGCTTCACATCGTTTTCACTTTTCAGGTTGAGTACCGGCCTCAGGTGCAATTCACCCGTAGCAATGTGGGCATGATAAACGGCTTTTAACTTGTGGACATCAAGCAAGGATTGAAACTCGGACAAAAAATCAGGCAAATCGTTCACCGGTATGGCAGTGTCTTCAACCACCGACACAGGTTTTGCATCGCCGGGCATATTCGACAGTACCCCCAAGCCGGCAGTACGCAAAGCCCAAACCTTTGGGATATCGGCACCCCAAACCAGCGGAAAATAATAGCCGTATGCGGCTTCGCGCATGGAGCTCTCAATATCTGCTGCCCGGGTTTCGATTTCAGCTTTTGAGTCGCCCCACAATTCAATAATAAGAATTGCTTCGGGCTCACCTTGCACAAAAAAGCGGTTACGGCGCTGTGTAATGTTTTCTTTGGTAAGGTCGAGTATGTTTTTGTCCATCAGCTCAATGGCCGAAGGATTATATTTTAATGCAATAACATTGGCATTGAATGCATGGCTGAGTTTTTTGAAATGTACGCAAAGCAAGGCTTTATGCTGTGGGGGCAGTTCAATAATGTTGAGTTTCATTTCGGTAACAAAAGCCAAAGTACCTTCGGAGCCGGCCAGTAATTTTGAAACATTGAAAGGCTCTCCATTGGGGTTGAAAGGTTGCATTTGAGCAAGTGCATCGAGGGCATATCCATTGTTACGACGGGGAACCGAGGGATGTGGGTATTGCTGCTCAATTTCGGCAAGCATTTCGTTGTTCGATAAAACTTCGTTAAAATAACGGTAAATGTCGCCTTCGACACCATCAAGTGCACACTTCTGCCTAAATTCTTCGTTTGAAACCTTCCCGAAAAGCACTTCGGAATTGTCGCTCAAAATGGTTTTAACTTCGAGTACATGTTCACGCACGCTGCCATGCACCAGCGAATGAAGCCCACAACTGTTGTTGCCAAGCATCCCGCCCATGGTGCAGCGGTTAGCCGTTGACGTTTCGGGACCAAAGGTAAGCCCGTATTTTTTTAGTTCGTGGTTCAGCTCCGACAAAACAACACCCGGTTCTACCCTAACCCATTGTTCATCGGGGTTTATTTCAATAATGCGGTTCAGGTGTTTCGATACATCCACCACTATGCCCGGACCAACTACCTGCCCGGCCAGCGATGTTCCTGCCCCACGGGGAATAAGTGAGCAATTATTTTCAACGGCAAATGCAAGGAGCTTTTTTACATCGCCAATATTTTTGGGAACAGCAACAGCGAGCGGGATTTCACGGTATGCCGAAGCATCGGTGGCATAAAGGAGCGTGGATAAGCGGTCGTACCTAAAATCGCCCTCCAGTTGCTTTTCAAGTTTTCGGAATTTGGCTGAGTATGTACTAGTTTTCGCCATTATTATTCTAATTCAACAACCGTAATACCCGAACCACCAAACTGCACATGCTCGTCTTTCACCGACGAAACCGCGGGTTCTGAATTCAAGTAGTTACGTATTACTTCTTTTAGTATACCATAACCTTTGCCGTGCAAAATACGAACTTTTGAAGCACCGGTCATAATTGCCTCATCGATAAAAGCCTGAATGTTCGACAAGGCTTCCTCTGCACGTTGTCCGCGCACATCGATATCGGGTTTAAAGCTAAGCTTTTTCTCCATGAGCTGATTGGTACGTTTTAGCGAATCGGCCTTGGGCTGCATACGTTTCTCTTGTTGCTGGCGCTTTGCTTCGTTGCCCGAAATATGTTCAATTTTATCGACAGTTACGGTTGACAGTAAATTCCCCAACGAAACCACTACCTTGTTTTTATCGATATCGATAATTTCGCCGGCGCTTTGAGTGCCTATAAGCCTGATTTTATCGCCGGGCGAAAATACCGGCTTGGGTTTAGGCTGAAGCTTATTTTCAGAAACTTTCTTTTCCTTTTTCTTTTTGCCCCTGTTTTTTTCACGTTGTTGAAGTTTCTCAATTTTAAGGGCAATTTTTTGCTCCTGCTCGGGGTCATCCACTTCGAACTTCGTTTTGGTATCGGTCAAATTCTGACGAATAATGCGCACTTTATCCTTTTCGGCCTGGCTTTCGCGAATTTCCTTTATCGTGTTTTCAATTTTTTTGTTTGCTTCGGCAATAATACTTAATGCTTCCTTTTTGGCCTCAGATAATATTTCCCGGCGCTGTTTTTGAGTGTTTTCAAGTTCCAATCTATACTCATCGCTCAAAGTATCGAGCGATTTTTCGACCTTGCGTATACGGTTGCGTTTGGTTTCCCAGTATTGTTTGTCGCGCACTATTTCGCGCAGGTTTTTGTCGTAGTCGATGTGTTCCTTTCCCAGTTTATCGGTTGCTTCCTGTAGTATTTCTTCAGAAAGCCCTATGCTACGTGCAATTTCGAAGGCGAAAGAGCTGCCGGGCTTTCCAACTTGCAATTCGAACAAGGGCTTCAGGTTTTTCTGGTCGTAAAGCATTGCCCCGTTCACAATACCTTTGTTCGATGAACCAAAGTGTTTCAGGTTGGTGTAATGGGTGGTGATAATACCGTAAGTTTCTAGTTGATTCAAGCGGTTAAGCACGGCTTCGGCAATTGCCCCGCCCAGCAATGGTTCGGTTCCGGTTCCAAACTCATCAATCAAAACCAACGATTTTGAGTTGCAACTTTGGGTAAAAAATTTCATGTTCAATAAATGCGATGAGTAGGTACTCAAATCGTTTTCGATGGACTGCTCGTCGCCAATGTCGATAAAAATTGAGCCAAAAACCCCTACCCTTGAACCATCGGAAACCGACATGAGCATGCCGCATTGCAGCATGTACTGGTTAATACCAACTGTTTTAAGGCATACCGATTTACCTCCTGCATTGGGGCCTGAAATGAGCAGGATACGATTGGGTTCATCGAGGCGAAGCTTTAAGGGAACCATTTGCCGGTTTTCCTTTTGCAAAGCTTGTACCAACAGGGGATGCCGCGCCTGGTGCCAATCAAAAAAAGGCTCGTCGTGCAAATCGGGCTTCACACAATCAAAACGCTTGGCAAACAGGGCTTTTGCTCGTATGAAATCAATTTCGCCCAAAAAATAATACGAGGCAATAAGCTCTTCAACATCGGGGCGTAATGAATCTGAAAAAGCTATCAGTATTTTTACAATTTCGCGCCTTTCGCTGCTTTCAAGTTCACGCACGCGGTTGTTCATTTCCACAATTTCGGCCGGTTCAATAAATGCAGTTTTTCCCGAAGCCGACTCGTCGTGAACGATGCCGTTAATTTTTTTCTTGTTGGCTGCAGCTACCGGCAACACGGGGCGTCCGTCGCGCATGGCAATGGCCGTGTCTTCGTCAACTACACCGCTTGACTGCAATTGCCTTAGGATTTGCTGCATTTTTTTACCAATTGCCCCTTGCAAGGAAAACAGTTGGTTGCGTATATCGCGCAGAGCAGGCGATGCATTGTCTTTAACTTTTCCGTATTTATCGATTATGGCGTCGATACCGTTAATCACAGTAGAAAACACAACAATATCGGTAGTCAGGCTTTTCAGGTTTGGAAATTTATCTCCGTTATCGCCTTTGAAAAAGTTTACTACACCACGCAGTGTTTCAAGTGAGCGGCGGAGGTTAAACAACTCCGACGTTTCAAGAAAAGTACCTTCAACCCTGATTTTACCAAGAGGTTTACGCAGGTCGAAAAAGTGGCTTGTAGGAAAATTATCGTGTTCGCGCAGTATCGACAAAAACTCGTTAACCTTATCGGTTTCGGAATAAATGGCATCGAAATGGGTCATAAATGCCATGTCGTCCACTCTTTCTTTACCCATTTCGCTAAGGCAATGTTCTGTAAGCATTTGCCTAATGCGGTCGAAACCTATTTTACTTTCAAAGTTATTGGGATAAATAGACGGCATATTTTTTTGCTGCAAAGAAACGGGTTTATGCTATAATTGCCAAAATATCATTCAGGTTAAAAGGTTTAGCCACCAAATCGTTCATGCCTATACTTTTACAATACTCAGCTTCTTCGGGTTGGTTGTTGGCCGTGGTTGCTATTATGGTTACATTTTTTTCGTTGTTGTTTTGAGCCTCAATTGCCCTGATTCTTTTGGTAGCCTCGTAGCCATCCATCACGGGCATTTTTACGTCCATTAAAATCACGTCATACTTACCCCCTTCAGCTATTTTTTCTAACACTTGCTGTCCGTTTACAGCAAATTCAATACATTGTGTAACTGGTTTGAGTATAAACTCCGTTATTTTAAGGTTTGCCGGATTATCGTCGGCAACAAGAATTTTAAATTTTTTTGTTTCAACCATTATGGTACATTGTATTCATTCACACTTGCTTTCTTTAGCATCAACTCAAAATAGAAAACAGATCCTTCTCCTTTTTTGCTTTTCACCTTCAATTTACTACCCATCATTTTAACCAGTTGACTGCAAATTGATAAACCCAGTCCGGTACCTCCAAACTTACGTGTAGTTGAAGCATCGGCCTGAGTAAAAGGAGCAAAGATAACATTAATTTCATCATTGCTAAGGCCTATTCCGCTATCAATTACTTTGAAAAGTAAGCAGTGTGATGAATTGGAAGATCCAATATATCCTACATCTATTAACACTTTTCCGTTTTTTGTAAATTTTACTGCATTGCTTACAAGGTTCAACAAAATTTGTTTTATACGCAGCGAATCGCCCAGCAGGTATTCAGGAATATTGGAATCGATTTTAACTTTAAGTTCATTATAGTTTTCTTTTGCAGCAAAAGTCATCAAACACATAACATCGTCAACAATTTCGGAAACAGAGATATGATTTTCTTCAATTTTTATTTTGCCGCTTTCGATTTTGGATAAATCGAGAATATCGTTTAATATATTAAGCAAATTGTAACCCGAACGCTTTATCACGTCAATATATTTTGACTGGTCGGCTGTAAGACCACTCATTTCCAAAAGCTCGGTCATTCCAATAATGCCATTCATAGGCGTTCTGATTTCATGACTCATGTTTGAAAGGAAATTACTTTTTGCATTGCTGGCTTCTTCGAGCTTTCTCATTGCTTCTCCAAGCTTTTCCTTTATCTGAATTTGTTCGGTCATGTCGTACGAAATGCCTACAACCCCCTTAAATTTGTCCGATTCTTCATCTTTTATAGGCATTTTAGTGGTTGACACCCACATTATGGTATTGTCTTTCCACTTTGAGCGTTCAATTTTATTCAGAATGGGGTTTCCGGTATTTAAAATTTCAAGTTCATCGTTTCTAAAACAATCGGCATCTTCCTTCTTGTAAAAATCATAATCGGTTTTCCCGATTATTTCTTCGGCTGATTTTGCGCCCATAAGCTCAACCAAAGCCGAGTTCACACGTGTAAAAACCGATTCTGTATCTTTAAAGAAAATTGGAGCAGGAATGTGATCAATTAATTGTTGAAGTGTATCACGTTCAACCAGTAAACGTTGTTCTGTTTTTATTAATTCACTTACGTTGCGCGAAATGCCCACAATTCCTATTGGGTTGCCATTATCGTCGAGCACAGGGGCTTTAATTGAGTTCATCCACTGGGTTTTTCCACTTTTAGTGCTTACATTTTCAAGCCGGCTCAAGGGTTGTGCGTCAAAAATAATTTTTTGCTCATTAGCAAAAGCCTCTTTCGCCATATCGTGATCAAAAAAGTCGAAGTCGGTTTTTCCGATAGCCTCATCGGGTGAATCAACACCAATAAAATCGGCTTGAGCTTTGTTTATTTTGACAAAACGGCTTTCGTTGTCTTTGAAATAGATGGTATCGGGCATACTATTCATAAGAATCTGGAGCAAGCGTTCATCAGGAAAAAGGTTTTTAGAGTTTTTGTCCGACTCACTTAATATTTGATAACACCCTACAATACCAATAATTACCCCATCGCGTAAATGAGGATATTTACTCATTTTTATCCAACGTTTAACCCCATTACGAAAAGAAATTTCTTTTTCGATATCAAAAAAAGGTTCGCCTTTTTTTAAGAGTTGATTATCGTATGCAGCAAAATTGAGCGCGTCGGAATCATCAAGCAAATCGGCATCGGTTTTTCCAACTAGGTCATCGATATTCCCGACAGCAAAATCACTAAGAAATAAACCATTTGCACCCACATACATTCCTGAAATATTTTTCCAAAACAAGCGATGTCCGCTTCGTCCAATAAGCATTTCTATTTCGCTCACCGAGGTGTTTATTAATTTTCGGGTTACAATAGTTGGACTATAACCTTGTAAACTTTTACGTGCTAATACAAGTGCGCTGTATAGTTCAATTTGAGAAAAAGAGGCAGGTAGAAAATGATCGCTGATTTTTTCAATTTTCTTGTTACTAATAATTTCATTTTCATTTTTGTAAACAAAAACAATAAAGTTTGAAATACTTAGCTGGTGGAGTTGATCGTAATATGATTCGACTAATGCAGCATTTATTAAATACACTGTATCGGTCCAGATTGCATTTACCCCAGAGAAATATAATTCAGCTCCGGTTTGGTTTACACTGATCCCTCTATCAATTTTTGATGCTGTGACTCTCAGCCTTTTATTGAAATCGTCGTCGATAAATAATTGTATTAACCGAACCATTTTTTAGAAATATTTTGACATAAAATTAATACTTTTCCCAATAAATACTAACTTTTCATTTTATCATCAGGAAATGTGCTATTCCACTCATCTCTAAAGCTTTTTATTTCAGTCTTCATTTCTTTACGCAAGGCCAGTATTCCAATTAAATTGGGAATTGTCATGAGAGCAATAGTAATTCCCGAGAAAATCCAAACTAAGGTTGTATCGACAAAAGCGGCAAAAAAGAAGCCTAGGACATAAAGTAAACGATACAGCATAACATATTTAATTCCAAAAAGATAAGTCACAGCCCTATCGCCATAGTACGACCAGCTTATAGCGGTTGAAAAAGCAAAAAGCAGCAAACCAATGGTAACTATGTATTTTCCCCAGTCGCCAAACCAACTGCGTGAGAAAGCTTCTGCAGTAAGCGGTGCACTGTGAATTAGTGATTGACCTTGTAAGTAAAGATTTTCGTTTCGTGATAATCGTCCGTTGGCAACATCTACAGAACCTGTAAATGGAGTATTGTTGGCGCTCATTACCTGCACATTTTCGGCTACAGAGCGGGCATGAAATACAGTAACACTGTTTTGAATTTCGCCTTGTACCACCTCAAGTACACCGGTGTAATGAACTACATCTTCTCCTTTTAAGAGATAGCGATTAAGCGCTTTCACATTCTCGTGATTTTCTTCGCTGTAATATCCTGAAAGGATTACCATATCGGCATCCTGAAAGCGATTATCAATTTTTTCGGACCAAACGCCCGAAGCGAGCAGGGTTAAGCCGGTAAGGGTACATATAATTATAGTATCGATGAAAGGCTCAAGCAAAGCCACAAGCCCCTCAGAAACCGGTTCGTGTGCTCTTGCTGCCGCATGCGCAATGGGAGCTGAGCCCTGCCCCGCCTCATTCGAAAACAAGCCGCGGTTCACCCCCCGGTTAAAGGCAAAAGCAATACCGGCACCCAAAAAGCCTCCTGTAGCTGCAGTACCCGTAAATACATCGCCTATAATGGCTACCAGCGAAGGAATAATATTCTCGTAATTAAATGCAATAACCGACAAAGCACCTACAAAATAAATAATAGCCATAGTCGGCACTAAACGCACCGTTACTTTAGCAATTCGCTTGATGCCTCCAATAATTACAAAAGCCAGCAATACAGAAAGTATTGCACCTGTTAAAATTTTATTTATTCCGAATGTGGCATAAACGGAGTTCGAAATAGAATTGATTTGAGGTAAATTACCTGTACCAAACGATGAAAAAATAGTAGCCAATGCAAAAATTGCAGCCAACCATGGCAATTTCAGCCTGTTTTTCATAAAATACATGGGACCTCCCGAAATAGTTCCATCGGCTGCTGTTTCGCGATATTTATGCGACAAGGTTACCTCAACAAACTTTGTGGTCATTCCCAAAAATGCGGTTACCAACATCCAAAAAAGAGCTGCCGGGCCTCCAAGGTGAATAGCCAGCGCTACCCCGGCAATGTTACCGGTTCCCACAGTACCCGAGAGTGCTGTAGTTAAAGCCTGAAAATGTGAAGTATCTCCTTTGTCCCCTTTTCGATCAAACTTTCCTTTTACAATTTTCAGCGCTAAGGAAAAAAACCTTATTTGCGGAAACTTAAGATAGAAAGTAAAAAACAAGCCTGTACCGAGTAACAGAAGCACAAACCAAAACGAACCGCCAATGTGGCCATCGATAAAAATTAATGCATCGGTGAGTTTTTGCATAAGTTTTTATATTTTGAAATTTTTGTGGTCTGCAAAATAGTAATTATTGACAATAATCAAGCGTGGTAACAGATATCTTTATAAATTTATAGTCTTCTTTTGATTAATTATTGACAAAATAAAATTGCTGAAGAATGATTGACATTATACTGATTATATTAGGGATAGCTCTGCTCTTAATAGGCTTTGCCGGATGCATATTGCCGGTAATTCCAGGGCCTCCTATTTCGTATTTGGCATTGTTGCTGCTACACTTTACTTCAAAATACGAGTTTCATTCCGATTTTTTAATACTGTGGGCAATAATAGCTGTTGGAATCACAATACTCGACAATGTAATACCGGTGTGGAGTACTCAAAAGTACGGGGGTAGTAAAAAAGCAGTGTGGGGTTCAGCCCTTGGACTGATAGCAGGACTAATTCTCTTCCCTCCGTTTGGAATAATTATTGGCCCCTTTGTAGGTGCTGTAATAGGAGAACTCATTGACGGAAAAACAAACAGAATGGCTTTACGCTCGGGATTTAGTGCATTTATTGGCTTCTTTTTTGGGATAATACTAAAGCTGATTGCTTCGGGAATGATTACCTTTTACTTCTTTAAAGCACTGCTACAATAAAATAAAAAAACCGTCCGAGAGGAAGCGGACGGTTAAGGGAATTAATGAATTGGGAGAATACTAAAGATATATTCCTTAATAGTCACTGCAAAAGTGTTTGATTAAGCTTAGAACAACAAGTATTTGTTTAACTTTCAAATTCATTAATGAACGAAGAGTAGGTTTGGAGCGATAAAGTTAAATTTCTTTGAAAAAATGAATTCTTTATTGCACGAAAAAATCCTTATTTTTGGCATTAAATAAATAAAACCAAAAGAAATTGAATATACAACTCAACATATCGTACCCGGGACTACTACTAATACTTTTTATAATCTTGTCGGTAAGCACAAGCTATGTAATTTATTATTATCGAAAAATAACCTTCGAATTTGACAAGAACCAAAGAATATTTTTAAGCGTAGTAAAATTCCTTTACCTGTTTCTTATACTATTTCTACTGCTCTCACCGCTTATCGAACGTTTTGTAAACCGAAGCGAAAAGCCAATATTGATTGTAGGTATCGATAATTCAGAATCGATAATTCAAGATGAAGAAAGTGCTGTCTTTATTGAGGAATATAGTCAGCTTATAAATGATGATTTGAGCGACAAATTCAGCATTGAATATCTTTTGTTTGGCGAAGAAGTGATAAAAAGCGAAAAGCCCGATTTTTCGTATCAAAAATCAAACTACTCCAGTTTTTTCAGGGAAATCGAAAAGCGCTACTTTAACATGAATGTAGGAGCTGTAATGCTAATTGGGGATGGCATTTATAATGAAGGACTAAACCCGGAGCAAAGTATAGATCGGATAAATTCGCCTGTTTTCACAGTTGGAATTGGCGATACAATCACAAAAACAGATCAGTCCATAAGCGGAGTAAATCACAACCCCAATGTATTTCTGGGCAACAGCTTTCCGGTTGAAGTGGAAATGCTATTCACCGAATTTCCTCATTCCAGCTCACAACTATCAATTTTTTTAGATAACGAGTTGGTAAAAACCGAAACGATAGATATACCCCAACGCAATTATTACCAGCGCAGCTTGTTCAATATTACTGCTGAACAAGCAGGGCTGAAAAATGTAAGCTTGGTACTAAGTCCGATTGTTGAAGAAGAAAATACCCGAAACAACCGCTATAACTTTACCATTGAAGTACACGACAACCGAAAAGATGTGTTGATATTATCGCAGGGGCCACACCCCGACATAGGAGCAATAAGCACTACACTAAATAATCAGGCCAATTTCAACATTACCAATAGTGACATTACACTTTTCAATGGTCAAATTAGCGACTACGATCTTGTGGTACTGAATCAACTGCCATCGGCTATGACCCGCAGTCACGAGGTTTTTCAAGCCATTAAAGATGACAATACCCCTTTACTTTTATTGGTTGGTCCACGCACTTCAATTCCGGCCTTAAACGACCTCGAACTTGACTTTAGCTTAAATACCACAAGTTTAAGTGAAGAAAGCACACCCTACTTCAATGAAAGCTTCGCATTGTTTAGTATGCCGGGAAATATTCGCGAAATAGAAAAAGTATACCCACCGGTAATCACTCACTATACTGAATGTACCTACAGTTCGGAATTTGATGTGTTGGCATTCCAACGAATTAAGGGCATTGAAATGAATTACCCTTTAATTTTTGCCGGACAAACCGAAAACCGAAAAACAGGAGCCATACTGGGTGAAGGCATATGGCGCTGGCGCTTGCGCGAGTATCAAAACTACAACAACCAAAACGCATTCAATCAGATAATTGTTAATTTATTCAACTATTTATCGCTTGAGGAAGAAAGAGAACAATTCAGAATAAGCTACAATCGAATCGAATATGAATTTTCGCCCATTCAGATAAAGGCACAGCTTTTCAACGAAATATTTGAACCAGTTGAGAATGCCGAGATTCATTTAACATTGTCTGATTCTACCGGTAGCGAGTTTGGTTATATTTTCGACCCCACCACTGCAGGCTATAATTTGAATTTAGGCTATTTGCCGGCAGGAAATTACTCATTCATTGCCGAAACAGAAACGACAAACGACAAGTTTTCTAGAGGAGGCTCATTCAATGTGCAAGAAGTAAGCCTGGAGCAGCAGCAACTCACATCAAATTTTAGAATCCTCAATTTCATATCGTCAAACACCGGAGGTAGCTTTGCAACAAGCGGGGAAAGCACTCAATTAATTGAAATTATGAAGAATAAGGAGAGCATTGCCCCAAAAACACATCGCGAACAAATAATATATGAGCTAGTTGACTGGAAATGGGTATTGTTGCTTATATTAGGACTTGCCTCTTTGGAATGGTTTTTGAGAAAATTTTGGGGTAGTTACTAAAACATCAACGAAACCTGTAATAAATATGAAAAATATGAAAAAAACAATATTTCTGTTAATATTCACTTTTTGCATAATCAGTGCTTACCCTCAGCTCCGAAGTTTCAGGGTCGAAATACCTTATCCGCCCCCAATAGCAATATCTGACTCTATACAAAGTTTAACCCTATTAAACCGAAGTGTTACACACGAGTTTGAAAACTATGATGAACGCGAACTTCAAATTGAATTTTACAAAAAAAACTTTTCTGATGACATGATTTTGCTTGACAGTGTTGCAGCCGACAGCACCATAAAATCACTGGGTATATTTCTGTTTGAATCGGAGCGTTTCGACATTGTAATACCTACTTATAATTCTGTTTTTCGAACCGAAACATACACCAGCACCCCTGAACCATTCGACTGGGCTTTTGTAAACGAAATGTGTAGCACTTATCAAACCGATGCCCTTGCGGTGCTCGAAAACATCGCCATACGCACAGTAACGAACTACAATACTGCAATTGACAGCTATTCTTTTATGATTCCGCAAGAGTATCACTACGCTTCGATGGATTTTTACAGCCGTTCGCACTGGCGTATTTATTATCCTGAAACTGAAACAATAATTGTAGATATTCAAATGAATCACGATACAATATATTGGGATTATTTCGATTATTCATTAAGCGATTTATTTAAAGGACTTCCTTCGGTAAAATCGGCCACCATTGAAACTTCGGTAAAGACTGCTTACGATTTTTCTCAAAAAATTACTCCGCAATGGAAATCGGAAAACCGTTATTATTATGTAATTAGAAATAAGAATATCGACAAATCGGTTGAAATGGCCGCAATCGGCAACTGGCAGGAAGCACTCGACAACTGGCTTCAATATGCCGAATCGGGTAATCGTTTCAGAAGAAGTAAAACTCAGCTAAACATAGCATTGGCTTACGAAATGGTGGGCGATTTAAACAGTGCTATTCAATGGGCGCAAAAATCAAGCGAAACTTATTACCGTTCAATTTCGAACCACTATTTAAAAGAACTGTTAAAAAGACATGCTGCTATACACTAATCAATAATTAATGAGATGAAACATACATTATACATCATTACTATTCTCTTTATTTTTCAGGCTTGCTCGGTACTAAAACAACCTGAGGCAGTTCCCGAAATAAAAGAAATACCAGAAAACGAACTTAGCGAAGCAATAACTAATTCAGCAAATACGATAGTACAACACGAAGTAATCTCGCAGTTTATGCTCCAAAACAATGCCCGCCCAACCATCATTACCTCAAATGTTACAAACAAAAGCGGGGCAATAACCAACATTGCAAAGATTTACGAAAACATTGATATGGCCTTGATCCAAACCGGGCAGGCTCGTGTGTTAAAATCGAATGAAGCCCAACGCGTTGAAAAACCTCAGCAATTGGCTAAAGCCGTTAGTATTGACTTTGCACTAAGTGCAAGCATAGAAGAAATAAGAAGAAATAATACTATCCATTATATTTTCACTCTTTCCTTATGGAACGAAAACTCAAGCAAACCAATCGTGACCATTGAAAAACAAATTGAATAATTTTATACATTTTAAATGGAAAATTTCAAACCTACTAACTACCGGTTAGAATCGCTGTGTTGTGGCACCCGCTTTGAAGACTTGCACTGGGATTTAAACTGCCCGCACAACGAAAAACCCGCACTTATCAGAGCAATTTACGCCAATAAACAAATAGAAATAAAAAACCTGCCCGGCTTGTATAAATATGCCAACTGGCTGCCCATTGAAAAAAATTTGGAAGGCTCAGGTTCACCGATAACTTACAAAAGCAAAGGATTGGCCAAACAACTTGGGTTAAGCAAACTCTACATTACTTTTAACGGATACTGGCCCGAAAAAGGGGCATTGATGCAAACCGGAACATTCAAGGAGTGTGAAGCTTTTTCGGTGTGTGCCCGCAAAAACGACCAAAAAGATAAAATAATGGTAGTTGCATCGGCCGGGAATACAGCCAGGGCCTTTGCGCGCGTGTGTTCTGAAAATAAAATCCCCTTGTTACTTTGTATTCCCGAGGATAACTTATCGGCCTTATGGTTTAAGGAAGAATTGAACCCCTGCGTGAGGATTATCTCATCGGCCAGTGGCAGCGACTACTTCGATGCCATACACCTTTCGAACATTGCAGCCGAAATGGACATGTTTTATCCCGAAGGCGGCGCAAAAAACGTTGCCCGTCGCGACGGAATGGCTCTTACAGTAGTTGATGCCGTAACAACTATTGGTAAAATTCCCGACTATTACTTTCAGGCCATTGGAAGTGGTACCGGTGCCATTGCAGCCTGGGAGGCAAACCTGCGTTTCATTGAAGATGGCCGCTTTGGCCACAACAAAATGAAACTGATGGTTTCGCAAAACACTCCATTTTTACCCATAAAAGATGCATGGGATGCCCGTTCGCGTAATATGCTCCCGCTTGATGATGATTTGGCCAGGAAACAAGTTGAAGAAATAAACGCCAAAGTACTGTCGAACCGCAGGCCCCCCTACTCGCTTATTGGCGGCTTATTCGATGCACTGATGGATACCAATGGCGAAGTGCTTGCTGCCACCAACAGCGAAGCTGAAAAGGCAGCACAATTGTTTCTCGAAACCGAAGGAAACGACATCACTTCGGCTGCCGCAGTTGCCGTAGCCACGCTTATAGATGCAGTAAATACAGGAAAAGTTGAAAAAGATGCTCTCATTATGCTGAACATCACAGGCGGCGGAACCGAAAAATTCAAGTCGGAACATAAAACCGTGTATGCCAAACCCGAACTAATTTTTCCCATTGACCCTGACCCCGAAATGGTAAAAGCAAAATTGGAAGAGTTGTTCAAATAACCTGGATACTGGATGCTGGATTATTAGATAGCTAAATTGAGGGAGTCGAAGAGTAGAACATTCTCCCACTCTCTCATTCTCCCATTCTCTCATCATGCATTCTCACCAAGAAAACGTTCAGCATCAATTGCCGCCATACATCCTGTGCCGGCAGCAGTAACTGCTTGTCTGTAATGTGAATCCTGCACATCGCCACAAGCAAACACGCCGGGCACATTGGTTTTTGAAGTACCGGGTACTGTTTTGATGTAGCCTACTTCATCAGTATCGATAAAATCTTTAACTATATCGGAATTGGGTTTATGACCAATAGCCAAAAAGAAACCATCAATTTTGATTTTTACAAGTTCTTCGTTGGTCTCGCCTTTGTTTTTAAATAATTCGGCACCTTCAACCACACCATCGCCAAATAAGCCCTTAGTTTGATGTTTCCACAATACTTCAATATTTTTTGTTTTGAATACACGATCCTGCATTACTTTTGAAGCACGCAGTTCGTCACGACGTACAATCAAATATACCTTGTTACAAAGTCCTGAAAGATAAAGAGCTTCTTCGGCAGCGGTATCGCCACCACCAACAACAGCTACATCTTTACCACGGTAGAAAAATCCATCGCAGGTAGCACAGGCCGACACCCCGCCACCGGCATATTTTTGCTCGTCATCCAATCCCAAATACTTGGCAGTTGCACCTGTGGCAAGAATGAGTGTTTCAGCTTCCACAACTTTTTTACTGTCGATTGTGACTTTAAAAGGGCGCTTCGAAAGATCGGTTTCTGTAGCCATGCCCCAGCGAATATCGGTACCAAAGCGTTCGGCCTGTTTTTTCAAATCTTCCATCATTACAGGACCGGTAATTCCTTCGGGGTAACCCGGAAAATTTTCCACCTCGGTAGTGGTGGTTAATTGTCCTCCGGGCTGCAACCCTTCATACATTACCGGACTCAGATTGGCACGAGCAGCATATATTGCCGCAGTATAACCTGCAGGACCCGAACCTATAATTAAACACTTAACCTTTTCAACTTCGCCGGCAACCACATCTTTGGGTTGATTTTCGGATAAATTCATTTTATCAAACATGATTGTATTTTTTTTTAGATTATTTCGATTTTAATATGTCAAAAATAATTCAATTATAAACAGCTATTCGTGATAATTGTTACAAATTTGAATCTAAAAATAATAATATTCTGAAAACAAGAGCTTTTCAAACACACTAAATTTATAGGAAATTATAGTTGCAAATATGCTTTATGAATATTACTTTTGCAAACGCTAAAAGCAAAGGTTAAAAAAGCTATCGCTTCTAGCACAACAAAAGTTCGGGGTGTAGCGCAGCCCGGTAGCGCACTCGTCTGGGGGGCGAGGGGTCGCAAGTTCAAATCTTGTCACCCCGACTTAAAAATCAAAGGGTTAGCAAAAATTTGCTAACCCTTTTTTAATTTAGGTGAAACATAGGTGAAACAAAAAATTCAGTTTGAATCACCATAATGCATCTACGATACACTTACAATTTGATGAATGCTTGGTGAATAAATGTAATTTTCCACACTTTCGAAGAAAGTATAGACATGCGCCTCAACACCGGCACCAAATGGTAATTGAACATTTACCGTTCCCGCATCGCGTGTAATGTTCAGGTTGTTGAGTTCAACTACATCACCCTCGCAAATAGCCAATACCCTCAACTTGTCATTTGCTAAAGCATTTGCTTCACCGGAATTGTCATCCCACGAAATAGAAATTCCCCCCTCGGTATTTTCATCGTCGGTTACGGAAAGGTTGAGCGGGTTTCGCAAATCCCCTACAGATATCTGCAGCTTATCGAAGTCGCTGATGTCCCCTGTTTCACCAAAAGCACCGATGTTGGTTTTTACAAACAAGTTGTAGCCTGACATCTTTTTTGCCCTTCTGTTCCAGATTGGACGAATCACAGTTTCAAGAAGAAACTTTGCCAATGCAACACATGCACTAAATTTTGCACGGTGTAATACTTGCTTTTCCGACTTTGCATCGGTGTAATTATCGGCTTTTATGCGCAGGTAGTTTATACCTTTCCATGTAGCTCCCACTACATTCCCAACGGCACCCGATACGCCTCCTAAAATTCCTTGCCTTATTTTTCCCATGGCTATTAAAAATTAAATTAGAAACTAAGAATTGATTTCACATGCTAATTCGAATTTGGATTAACTTTGGTTTATACCAGATACGGCTTAAACTTTTTTGTTTTTATCCCATTTTCGTCTTAACCAAGCCACTAATGCGGCTGAGATCACACCACTCAGTAAACTGACAATGGCTTCAAGAGAGCTAAACATGTCTACAGTTGTTTGAGAAGCAAGCTCCGCTGACCCGGGCAGTGATTGAGCGACTCCAAAACTGGACATTGTTCCAACTAAAAAATTTCCTAAGTTTTTCATA
The DNA here is from genome assembly GCA_007116765.1 of Prolixibacteraceae bacterium. Lineage (GTDB taxonomy): Bacteria > Bacteroidota > Bacteroidia > Bacteroidales > Prolixibacteraceae > Roseimarinus. The sequence goes on from SKHV01000020.1 coordinate 24,901, forward strand.
ACAACAAATATTTAATGTTTAATATTTGGCATGTTATGAATTAATAGAATGACTCACAATTAATTACAAACAGCATGTAGAACTATTCATTAAAAAGGGCTTTTATTCATTGAAATGCACATTAACTTTTCCATTAAAAATGGCTTGAATAATTAAAACCGATAAACAACCTTTTTTTGGAGCTGAGCAAAAGCAAGGTTTTTGGGAAAAATACTATCCGCCAGCTGGCGGATGGAGATTTTTCCCAAAACCGGAGGCTTGACCTTGCTTTGCGAAAGCGGAA